>CAMNNV010000001.1 GCA_946546075.1 uncultured Bacillota bacterium
TGTCTTCTACCAGAATGAAAGATACCGGGTCGATGGCCATTTCGTCATCGGCGGCATCGCATTTTTCTTCCTGAATTTCCTGGGACTGGCGTTGTTCATCCTTTTGCTGCTCACGGCACTTATCGAGACGGCGAGCCTGAGGGATCTCATTCTGAAGCATACCATCCCGGCAATGATGGTACCGATGGGACTTTTCATTTTGACAGTGATCGCTGCAGCGGCAGGTTACGGACTTGGCGCAGCAACATTTTTCTATAATCTGGCGGAGGATCTGGCGGCATCCGCGATCATCGCAGTGATCGGTTCGCTTTTGCTGGATCAGGATCCCGCAGTAACAAGAGGCAATATATCGTTCAGCAAAGAAGGGAGCGACAACATGGGAAACAGAGATGATTCACCATTCACATCAGCAAATTCCGTACAGGCACCGGAAGGTTACCGCAACGTTGCACTTGTGATCATTTTTGGAGTGATCACATTCGGCATCTACCTTCTCTACTGGGTCTACAAAGTATCCGAGCAGATCAACAGAGAACTCATGACGGGCAAGTCGCCGGCAGCGCAGATGCTACTGTTCATGTTCGTGCCGTTTTACAGCTGGTACTGGATCTATACCATGTCTCAGAACATACGCGAGTTCAGCTACAGGAAGGGATATGATCAGGATTCAGTACTGCCTGCCATAAACCTGGTGATCAGTATCATAGGTTTTTCTATTGTATCGATCGCTGTGATGCAGGATATGCTCAACAAGGCAGTGGGTGAGAATGCAGGAAGTGCCTACAGGTATTCCCAGATGCACCAGGGCTATCAGGGCTACGATCAGGGGCAGTATCAGGGTGCGCAGCAGCAGGCACATCAGGAGCAGGCGGCGCAGAATACACAGAGTGCACAGAATACGCAGAGTACGCAGAGCGGGCAGGGCGCCCAGCAGCAGACATACCGTCAGGCCCGTCAGGCGACGGATGTCGGAGCCGGCTACTTTTATGCAGGGGCTCAGAGCGAAGTGCATGATGCCTATGAGGACGAAGCACCGGCTGCAGATTATGAAGATATGGCCGAATATGAAATGGTAGAGAAGCCATCCGATGAAGCGGAAGAGGCCGGATACCATGAGCATCAGTCAGAAGAAGAAGGAGAGTATCAGGTAATGGATGAACAGGAATCAGGAAGACTGGACCAGTCGATATACGATCTGGTAAACGAGATCGAAAGGGAGCAGTCGCCATTTGAGAAGCAAGAAGAGCCGCAGACCGAGGAGAAGACGGAAGAGACGAAGGTGCCGTACGACGAATTGCGGAAGCTCAAGGATCTTCTGGATGAGGGCATCATCACGCAGGAAGAGTTCGACCAGCTCAAGCAGAAATTCATCAAGTAGCAGGCAGTAGATTCCCAAAAGAATCAAAATAAGGGTCAAAAGACTTGACGTATCGGAGCGCGTTCCATAAAATAGAAGATGTATCGCGACTCAGACGAAAGGATGGCATTATTAGATGTTTATACTTTTTATTGCTCTCGCAGGCGGCGTAGTGCTTCTTCTGCTGCTTCTGCGGAGCGTTGGTAAAAATACGAAATACAGGATCAAGAACGGAAGAGGTGTTGAGAAGTTCACTGAGATCGTTAAGGTGATCCTTCTCATTGAGACTGTTATATATATAGTCGTATTTGTAGTAGTAATCATAAAGACACTAGCTCTTTAAGAAAGAAGCGGACCCAGATTGGATCCGCTTTTTGATTGCTTTTTAGAATCGGTCGCTGTACTGGATGAGGCTCCTGATGTAGCCTGTACGCGGTTTGCTTCCGCCTCCCATGACAGTGTTGTAATATACGATGGACGCTTCCAATGAATCTTCGCTTGTGCGAATGATGGCATAGGTCCCGCCGGAGCCGTCTCTTGGCAGCGACAGGCTTCCGGGATTCACAAAGCGTATGCCGTCGTACTCTTCTATGAGTGCGCAGTGGGTGTGCCCGAATACCGCTGCGATGCAGTCCTCCTCGCTAGCTTTGTACAATAGGTTCTGGAGGTCGTAGTCGACGTGCTGCATGTGTCCGTGGGTCACCAGGATGTTGCCGCACTCTGTTTCGACGATCTCGAAATCGCTGCTGCTCATGCTGCCGTCGCAGTTGCCTTTGACGCAGACGACCGGCACGTGGAATTCGTCCGAAAGATCCAGTCCGTCCCGCATGTAGTCTCCCGTGTGTATGATCAGATCGATATCCCGGAGTTTGCTCCAGATATCTCTGACTTTATTCAGTTTGCCGTGTGTATCTCCGATGACTAAAATTTTCATGAACCTAGTTTAGCATATAGCGGAGCCGTCAGCAAACATTGACGAGAATTCTTTTATAAAGTACAATAATAAATGTAAACTTATGGATATGAGAGGCAGAAATGAAAGATAGTAATATATACGTTACAGATGGTCAGGACCTGGCCGAAAAAGCAGAAGAACTCAAAGCATCCGGTGTGACCGGAGTCACCGTAGTGGTAAACACATTCAATTTCACAAGATATAACAAGACGAATGATGGCAAGCATCTGCAGCCTGTGATCGACGGGATCAATGCAGCGAAGAAGCAGAAGATGGATGTAAGACTGAATGTTGAGATCAAGGAAGGTTTCAATGAGGATGAAGTCATAGATTTCCTGCAGCTCACCTATCAGCATGATTACGACATCGTTTTCATGCCTACCATCAGTTATGATTTTCTGAAGAGTAAAATGCCGGCCCTGCGCAAGGTCAAAGACGACAGTGAAGGTGTGGAGTTTTACAAGTATCCCGGAGCTATTGGGAGAATAGGTTTTATCACGAATTAGGGAGAGTGTCATGCAGCACGAGAAATTAAACAGCATGAGAAAACAGCTGGCAAATTATCTGAGATCAGATGAATTGCTGAGGAATGCGATCAAAGAGCTGAGTTCCAAGGACATGATCAGAGGGTCGCTGCTTGCCAGGAATGCGCATCACAGCCAGGTAAAGCTCGACGAGATCCTCGATGAAGGGGAGCTCCAGAGAGATCTGCCGGTCAAGGATTACGTATTCATACAGAATTTCAGAGATGTGGTCAGAGTCGGCATGGTATGCCTGGAGATGGGAAATTACCTGGATAAGTACCTGCTGCTCAGTTCCTACAGGACACTGACAGGCGATCAGAGTGCATATTTCAGGAAGACGAATCCTGTGATCTACTCCATCAATCATGTACCTGCCCATTCTCTTGACATAGAAGATAAGCTGGATGACTGCCTGAGGCGCGTGTACAGAGCCGATTCCGGAAACGACGTGGTACTCAAGGCCATGTTCATCCACAACAAGATGATCGATATCTATCCTTTCGAGGAATACAGCATAGAGCTGGCCATATTCGCTATGAATTATTTCCTGATGGAGAATGGCCTCGTTCCGGTGAACATGCCGATCGACAGGCGCAGTTATCTGGAGATCGTAGGGGAGAACCTCAAGGGTCACAGGCAGGAAGAATTCTACGGATTCCTCCAGAAAGCCATTTACGATAAGATGGAGGGAACGCTCACAGCCTGCGAAGAGTATGTACGTGAAAACAAATAATTAAGAAATGCAATAAAAGATCTGCCCGCAATGAAGCGGGCAGATCCGTTTTTTTTATTTGGATTTTTTGATGGCCTCGAGCTGCGCTTTGACGCTCTCAAAGGATGTTGAGCCTTCTGATTTCTTGGCTCTTATGCAGCTTTCGGGATCGATGTTTTCGTAGATATCCTCATCGAATTTATCGGAGAACTCCTTGAGTTTCTCAAGCGGGATATCTTCGATAGCCGTGCTGTTCTGGATGCAGTACAGTACGATGTGACCGATGATCTCGTGGCAGTCGCGGAACGGGATCCCTTTGCGTACGAGGTAGTCGGCAGCATCCGTAGCGTTCATGAATCCGTTCTTGACGGCGGCACGCATGGTGTCCTTATTGAAGGTGATGGTGCTGACCATCTCTGTGAAGATGCCGATGGATGCCTTCAGGGTATCTACGGCATCGAATACTGGCGGCTTGTCTTCCTGCATATCCTTGTTGTATGCCAGCGGCAGGCTCTTCATGAGGGTGTAGAGGCTCAGCATATCGCCGTAAACTCTTCCCGTCTTGCCTCGGATCAGCTCTGCCATATCAGGATTCTTCTTCTGTGGCATGATGCTGCTTCCCGTGCTGAAGGCATCGTCCATCTCGATGAATCCGAACTCAGTGGAATTCCAGAGAATGAGCTCCTCGCAGAACCTCGAAAGATGCATCATGATGATGGATGCGCAGGAGAGGAATTCCAAAGCGAAATCTCTGTCGCTTACTGCGTCGATGCTGTTCGGGCAGACTCTGTCGAAACCCAGCTTCTCGGCGAGGAACTGTCTGTCCGTATTATAAGTGGTGCCGGCCAGTGCTCCGCTTCCCAGTGGGAGAGCATTCATCCTGGCTCTGCAGTCTGCCAGTCTCGATACGTCCCTTGAGAACATCTGATAGTACGCCAGCATGTAGTGAGCAAGCGTCACAGGCTGCGCCCTCTGCAGGTGCGTATAGCCCGGCATGATGGTTTCCTGATTCTTCTCTGCGATATCATACAAAGTGTCCCCGAGCTTCTCAAGAAGGGAGGAGATGATGTCGATCTCTTCTCTCATGTAAAGTCTGAAGTCTACGGCTACCTGATCGTTTCGGCTCCTTGCGGTGTGGAGCTTCTTGCCCGTATCTCCGATGCGCTCCGTAAGGACGGTCTCGATGTTCATGTGGATGTCTTCACCCTCGATGGTGAATTCCACTTTGCCTGCTTCGATGTCTTCTTTGATCTGAGCCAGTGTCTCGGTGATGAGATCTGCCTCTTCCTGCGTCAGGATGCCCTGCTTGGCCAGCATCTGTGCGTGTGCCGTGCTCCCCTGGATATCCTGTGCGTAGAATCTCTGGTCGAACTGTATGGACGCATTGAATTCATTCGCTGATTGAGTGGCAGATTTCGTGAACCTGCCTTTCCACATTTTTGCCATTTCTTATATATCTCCATTCTGTTTTTTGTCGTAAAAATACACAAACATAATACATGAAACAAGGCTTCGTTGCAAGGTCAGGAGTTGTCTGATATAATCGTGTGGCAAGATCAGAAGAGGAGGGCAGATATGCCGGTATTTGATTTCAGTAAGACTCCGGAAAAAAACACGGATCCGATATGTACATACGAATTATTTTACTCTAACGCTCACGAGATGGGATCTGAGAATCCTGTCCTCGTCATAGATAATACGAAGTGGAAATGGGAGGATCATGCCAAGGGCATGTTCACGAATCCCGTCAAGCGCACGAGCTTCGAGTTTGAAACGGAGACAGGCGTCTGGTCTGCGGACATCACACGCATCGATGCCAGATTCACAAGCCTCATCCAGTGGCTCGGCGAAAACCATATCAATGTAAGCCTGACAGGCGTGAATACCGAGGACGGATATGCGGTTTTCGGTATCAACGAGATCGCATTTGGAGGCGGTACGAAGCTGTCTGCAGAGGACGGATTCCTCCAGTATATGATCGACAGACTCATTGCAGGAGATGCTCCTTCCGAGGAAGCCCTCGCAGGCGAAGAACTGATCCTGGAAGGGGACGCCATGAAGCTTACGTCCATCCAGAGCATCACCGACTTCATCAAGTGCGCCGGGACGACTTTGCCTGACAACATCAGACTCTGGGCGAGCAGGAACCTGGCGGTTGCCAAGTCCAACGAGGTGACTGCGGCAGAGCGCCGTCACGCTCAGAGAGCACTGTCCATCATGCTCAACGTGCAGTGGAGGAACAACTATTTCGAGGCCATCGATCCTGTGGAAGCAAGGCGCATCCTGGACGAAGAACTCTACGGTATGGAGCCTGTGAAGCAGAGGATCATAGAGACGATCATCCAGATCAACAGGACCCACACACTTCCTGCCTATGGTATCCTTCTCATCGGCCCTGCAGGGACCGGTAAATCACAGATCGCCTATGCAGTCGCAAGGATACTGAAACTCCCATGGACGACACTCGACATGAGTTCCATCAACGATCCGGAGCAGCTCACGGGAAGCTCCAGGATCTACTCCAACGCGAAGCCGGGCATGATCATGGAGGCCTTCTCTCATGCAGGAGAATCCAACCTGGTGTTCATCATCAACGAGCTGGACAAGGCCAACAGCGGCAAGGGTAGCGCCAATCCATCCGACGTGCTCCTGACGCTCCTTGACAACCTGGGATTCACCGACAACTACATGGAGTGCATGATCCCGACATCCGGTGTATATCCTATCGCCACGGCAAACAGGAAGGAAGACATCAGTGCACCGCTGCTCTCAAGATTCGCCATCATAGAGCTTCCGGACTACACCGATGAAGAAAAGAAGATCATATTCTCCGAGTACTCACTTCCGAAGGTCATCCGGAAGATGGGCCTCAAAGATGGGGAGTGCGAGGTCACCGAAGACGGTCTTGACGAGATCATCAGGGATCACAACGAGTCCGGCGGCATCAGAGAGCTGGAGCAGATCGCAGAACACATGGCCGCCAACGCTCTCTATCAGATCGAAGCAGAAGGCGCAAAGAACGTCGTGTTCGATGCAGAAGCCGTACGTAGGTTAATTAAATAAAAGCGATCCTTTCACAAAGCAGGAACTCTCAAGTGCTGGTGTGATGACTGTGTATTTTCCGCAGAAACAGCACTCGTTACCACGAATCAATAATAAGAACATAAAATCCCGGGAACTGTCTGAGCCTTCAGGCGAGTTTTCCCGGGATTTGTTATGTTCTTTATTGATGAGTGATGTAACGATCTGTTTTGAGGACCTTTACACAGTCATTGCACCATCACTTGTTGTTTTCGTTCTCCAGCTCTTTCATCTTCATTGCACGTACCTTGAGTGGCAGTCCCCAAAGAGTGATGAATCCTTCTGCATCGTGGTGGTCGTAAAGGTCACCTGTTGTGAAGGATGCCAGGCTCTCATCGTAGAGGGAGTACGGTGAAGTTGTTCCGGCCTTGATGATGTTGCCCTTGTACAGCTTGAACTTGACTTCGCCTGTTACGTACTTCTGCGTTGACTTCACGAATGCGATCATAGCTTCGTTCACCGGAGTGAACCATTTACCTTCATAGATCGTCTGAGCCATGCGGTTTGCGATGTCCTTCTTGAGGTCTGTCGTAGCGCGGTCGAGTACCAGCTCTTCCAGCTGCTGGTGTGCCTCCATGAGGATCGTTCCACCCGGAGTCTCATATACGCCTCTTGACTTCATACCTACAACACGGTTCTCAACGATATCGATGATGCCGATGCCGTGCTTGCCGCCCAGTTCGTTGAGCTTCTTTATGATATCGGAAGGTTTCATTTCTTCGCCGTTTATGGATACAGGAACACCTTCTTTGAACTTCATTGTTACATATTCACCTTCGTCAGGTGCTTTCTCAGGTGGGTTAGTGAGTACAAGCAGATGCTCGTAGTTTGGCTCCAGTGATGGTCTTTCGAGTTCAAGTCCTTCGTGGCTCAGGTGCCAGAGGTTACGGTCACGTGAGTAACTCTGGTCGTTTGAGAACGGAAGATCGATGCCGTGTGCTTTGCAGTAGTCGATCTCTGCCTGACGTGAATCCATCTGCCATTTGTCGTCTCTCCATGGAGCAATGACCTGAAGTTCAGGAGCAAGTGCCTTGATGCCCAGTTCGAAACGGATCTGGTCGTTGCCTTTACCGGTAGCACCGTGGCAGATCGCAACGGCACCTTCCTTGCGTGCGACTTCTACGAGAGCCTTTGTGATGACAGGACGTGCCATGGCAGTACCCAGCAGGTATTTGTTCTCATATACTGCTCCGGCCTGTACGCAAGGCATGATGAAATCTTCTGCGAATTCATCTACTACATCCTCGATATATAATTTAGCTGCTCCGGAATACTTGGCTCTTTCTTCGAGTCCATCAAGCTCTTCACCCTGTCCGCAGTCTACGCAGCAACATACTACATCGTAACCATAATTCTCCTTCAGCCAGGGGATGATAGCTGTCGTATCAAGACCGCCTGAATAAGCCAGAACCACTTTTTCTTTTGCCATTTCGAAACCTCCAATAATATACGTGATTTATGAATATTTATGCAGAAAACATGCATAAAAATGAGAAATTCTTAATTCATTATACATTAGATATGCATAAATTCAAGTGTTTGCAGGCAAAAAAAATAAAAATGATATGCATGCATAAAAATAACAAGACTTTGACACTAAAGTATTGTAGAATATATTTGTACAAGGAGGCGTTATGAAGATCAGATTAGACGAAAACAATTTAAAATGGGGTCTGACAGCATTTCTGGTCATCATTGCATCGATGCTGGTATTTTTCTGTCTTCTCAGACTGGAATCTACCAAGGCCAGCTTCACGACCCTTAGAGGGATCCTGTCTCCATTCGTATGGGGATTTGTTATCGCATACCTCTTGTGTCCGATATACAACGGTGTCGTTCGCAGAGTCTATAAACTTTTCAACAAGGGGAAACGCAATTACAAAAAAGACCTCTTCATGTCGAAGCTGGCGGGGACTGTCGTGTCTCTTGCCGTGCTCTTTATCGTCATCCTGGGCGTTTCCTGGATGATCATCCCGGGACTCTATGACAGTATCGTGAACATCGTGGATCAGCTTCCTGCACTGAGGGAGATCATGCTTACGTGGATCGATAACAAACTCAGCAAGTTCCCGATTGCAGAGAGCAAGATCACGCAGTACATAAACGATAGTACAGACAACCTGATCAAATACGCTACCGAATACTTCCTGCCGCATTATACGACCATCGCAACAGGGATATCCTCCGGTATCATAGGAGCTGTCAACCTTGTGAAGAACATACTGATCGGCATAATCGTAAGTGTGTACTTCCTCAACAGCAAGGACATCTTCGCAGGTCAGATCAAGAAGGGACTCTTCGCACTCTTCAAAGAAAAGACGGCAAACAGCATCCTGGATTTCGGAAGATACACGAACAAGTCCTTCGGCGGTTTCATCAGCGGCAAGCTCATCGATTCAGCCATCATCGGACTGATCTGCTTCATATGCATGACCGTCTTCGGATGGGAATACAGCCTGCTGATCAGCTGCATCATCGGGATCACGAACGTTATCCCGTTCTTCGGACCGTTCATCGGAGCGATCCCGTCGGCTCTTCTGCTGCTTCTCGTATCACCTTGGCACGCACTGTACTTTGTGATATTCGTCGTATTGCTGCAGCAGTTTGACGGCAACATCCTCGGACCTAAGATCCTGGGAGACAGCACGGGACTTGCCAGCTTCTGGGTACTCTTTGCAGTACTTGTGGGCGGCGGACTCTTCGGAGTCGTGGGAATGGTCATCGCCATCCCTGTATTCGCTGTCATCTTCTACTATGCAACGAACTACGTCAACAGAAGGCTGGAGGAGAAGGGATTCTCATCCTCACTTGTGGATTACAAGATCGATTCCTACAGGACGGTAGACAGAGCGCCTGTGGAGAGACGCGGCTTAGCCAAGCTGGTATCAAAACAGAGAAAAGCCAATAAGATCAAGAAGGTAAACAAAGAAAGACAGGAAAAACATGCCGTAAGGGCACAGAAGACAAAGGAACAGAATACGAATCATGAATAACGAGATAATAAATAGATTGACCGATATAACCAGGCAGGAAAACATCATTTGCGATGCTGACATGGCAGAGTACACTTCTTTTCGGGCAGGAGGAAAAGCAGCCGTGCTGGTACAGCCGGGATCTGCGGAGGAACTCAGAGAGATCCTGAGACTTCTCAACGCTGAAGACGTGCCGCATTTTGTCCTTGGCAACGGGACGAATGTACTCTTTAAGGACAGTGGATACGACGGAGTCGTCGTGAGGATAGGCAAAGCGTTCGAGGGTGTGGACATCGAGGGGGATGTTCTCAGATGCGGCAGTGGCACGCTGCTTTCTGTCGTAGCAAGAGAAGCTCTCGCAGCAGGCCTGACAGGTTTTGAATTTGCATCAGGCATTCCGGGATCTGTCGGTGGTGCAGTCTTCATGAATGCCGGAGCATATGGCGGAGAATTGAAGGATGTCCTTGTCAGCGCACGTGTCATATCTGCAGATGGATCCGAGGACAGGATCATCCCGGCCGGGGATCTTGATCTGGGATACAGACACAGCATCCTGCAGGAAACCGGGGATATCGTAGTTGAGGCGGAAATAAGACTCTCTGAGGGAGATAAGGTTAAAATCAAAGAAACGATGGCCGAGCTGACACTGAAGCGAAACCAGAAGCAGCCTGTCCAGTATCCAAGTGCCGGGAGCACATTCAAAAGACCGGAAGGTCACTTCGCCGGCAAGCTCATACAGGATGCGGGTCTCAAGGGGCTCACGGTAGGCGGCGCACAGGTTTCGGAACTCCACAGCGGGTTCATAATCAACAAAGGCGGTGCAACTGCATCAGACATTTTGGAGCTCATGGACATCGTTAGAGCGAAAGTACTGAATGACTTTGATGTAGAACTTGAACCGGAGGTACGCATAATTGGATAAGAACACCATCGAGAGCATCGTAGACAGGTACAGACTTGTCTACGATTTGCATACGCACACACCTTATTCCCACGGCAAAGGCACCGTGGAAGACAACACAAGAGAGGCATTCAACAAGGGCCTCATGTATCTGGCCATCAGCGATCACGGGCCGGGACACCTGTTTTACGGAGTGGACCGGGAAGACTTTGTGAACATGAGAAACGATATCGAGAAGATGAACGTGAAGTACCCGAAGATGAAGGTATATATGAGCGTTGAGGCCAACACCATCAAGAGCCCGCCGTATCTGGATGTCAGACCGGAAGAATTCGAAGAGTTCGATTTCGTGATAGCCGGATACCATTTCGGAGTGTGGGACGGCAACATGATCAGAAACTGGCTGTGGAACAAAGGCATCAAGATCGGTGAGAAATCACTGAAACGTTCCAATACGGAGATGATCATAAACTGCCTGAGAAATAACAATATAGCGATCCTGACACATCCGGGAGACAAGGGTCCATTTGATCTTGAGGAGATCGCAAAGGTCTGTGTAGAGACGGATACACTGATGGAGATCAACACCTGGCACGGGCACCTCACAGAGGAGGAGCTGAAGCTGGTGGCACAGAATCCGGATGTGAAATTCATAATCAGCAGTGACGCGCATACACCGAACCGAGTCGGTGATTTCAAAGAGGGCGTCAGAAGGGCGATCCGGGCAGGAGTCGATCTTAGCCGTATCGTCAATATTAAAGAGGTGGAAGAATAATGAAAGTCCTCATAGTAACGGGGTTGTCCGGTGCAGGGAAATCCTCTGCGATAGACTGTCTTGAAGACATGGGATACTACTGTATAGAGAATATCCCGCCGGCACTCGTAAGAAGCTTCATAAATCTTGGAGGTACAGGAAACGGCATAGAGAGAGCTGCGTTCACAGTCGATGTGAGAGGCGGCGAACTCTTCGCCGATCTTTCTGATGTCTTAAGAGAGATGAGAGGCGAGGGGATCGAATACAGGATCCTCTATCTCGAGGCCTCTGACAGGACACTGATCAGAAGATACAGCGAGACGAGAAGGACGCACCCAATGGCGGACGGTGGCTCGGCCATCACCGGCATCAGGCGGGAACGCGAGATGATGGAAATGCTCAGACAGGACGCAGACTACGTCATCGATACATCGAACCTCAAAACGGCACAGCTTTGGGCGGAGATCAAGCATCTCTTCGAAGGAGATCACACCGAAAAAAGCTTCATGATCAACATCATGTCCTTCGGCTACAAGAAGGGTATCCCGGTAGCAGGAGAGCTGGTATTCGACATGAGGTTCATCCCGAACCCTTACTATGTGAAGTCCCTCAGGAATCTGACGGGCAACAATAAGAAGATACAGAACTTCGTCCTGAAGCATCAGGTCACTCAGGACTTCCTGGAGAAGGCCATGGATATGATCGAGATGCTGATCCCTTACTATATGAAAGAGGGCAAGTACAACCTGACCGTTTGTATAGGATGTACCGGCGGCCATCACAGGTCTGTAGCAGTAGCCAATGAACTGAACAGACGTCTTGAGGAGAAGGGAAGAAGGACCACATTGGAGCACAGGGACCTGGGTAAATAGGAGAGCATATGTCATTTGCTGCAGAAACGAAAAACGAGCTGGCGAGGATCATCCCCGAAAAGAAGTGCTGCCAGCTTGCAGATATAGCAGGATTCATGAGGATCGCCGGGAGCATAGGCCTTGCAGGCAAGGGTATGTTCAGTTTCAGCATGTCCACACCGAATCTTGCGGTGGTAAGACATTATAAGCAGCTGCTCAAGGAATATTTCGGCGTCGATGTCAGCATCGGCAAAGGTTCCCAGAGCATGGTGGGCTCCGGCAGAGGAAGCCTGTATACCATAAGCCTGGAAGCGGACGAGATGACACAGCAGATCCTCCGTGAGGTCGGTATCCTCATGGTGCGCGAGGGCATGAACTCCTTCAGCGATGAGATCTATAACGGCATCATCAAGACGAAGTGCTGCCGCAAGTCGTTCCTGCGCGGAGCATTCCTCGCGGGAGGTACGGTCAGCAACCCGGAGAAAGGGTATCATTTCGAGATCGACACCAGCTCGGAGCACATCGCCAGAGACATAAGAAGGATCTGCAACACCTTCACAGACATCAGTGCAAAGGTGGTGCAGCGCAAGAGAGGATACGGCGTGTACCTCAAAGCGCGGGAGCAGGTCAGAGACATGATCGCCATCATGGGAGCATCGAGCCAGTTCTTCGAGTTCGACAACGTCATCATGATGAAGGACATCATTTCCCAGACGAGAAGAGAGAACAATTTCGATAATGCGAACATCGATAAGACTTTGAGGACGGCGGAGCATCAGATCGCATGCATCAAAAAGATCGAAGAAGCCCGCGGCCTCGAATCGCTTTCGCCGAAGCTTCAGGAAGCGGCCAGAGCCAGACTGGAGCACCCGGAACTGGATATCAAAGAACTGGGATCGATCATGGATCCGCCTCTGAGCAAATCAGGGATCAATAACAGGCTCAGACGCATAACGGATATCGCAGAGAGCCTCAAAGGAGAAAAATAATGGGAGAATTCAAAACGACGTGGAGAGTCCAGTACTATGAAACGGACAGGATGCAGATCGTGCACCACTCCAACTATATCCGGTATTTTGAAACAGCCAGGACGGAGATGATCCGAAGCTGGGGATACGCATACTCGGATATGGAGATGGCCGGTATATGGCTTCCGGTCCTGAGCGTAGAGGCTAAGTACAAGACACCTGCCGTCTACGATGAGCTGCTTCTTCTCAAATGCTGGACGAAGGGCCTGCGGGGTGCAAGCCTTGAGCTGGCATATGAAGTGAGCAATTACGAGACAGGTGAAGTACACGTCACGGGCACCAGCAGGCATGGTTTCACCAATGCAGATCTGAAACCGATACGTCTCAAGAAGGAAGTGCCTGAGATCTACGAGCTTTTCGAAGGAGCAATGAAGAAATAATGGAAAAAGGGCAGATCGTAAATTTAAAGATAGACGACATCAGCAATGAAGGACAGGGAATCGGCCGCACCGAAGGTGTGGTTGTTTTCGTTCCGGGAGCAGTTCCGGGAGACCTGGTATCAGCAGAGATCACGAAGGTCAAAAAGAATTACTGCTTCAGCAGGCTGGTGAGCATCGATGAGCCGTCAGAAGACAGGATCGCAGAGGAAGAAGAGTTGTTCCCTTGCGACGGTCTGGCAAAGGGCTGCGGCGGATGCCCTCTGGGTGCGCTGCGGTATGAAGCCCAGCTGAGGCTCAAAGAGCGACAGATCAAAGATAAGATCGCGCGCCTGGGGAAAGTACGTGACCCCTTTGTGCGTCCGATCATCGGCATGGAGGAAGAGGATAACGATGGCCTCGGAGAGTACCGCTACCGCAACAAGGCGCAGTTCCCTGTAAGCACAGGGGGGATCATCACACGCAAAGGCGGCGTGGTGGAGAATCTGGGAGAGCCGGCAGTGGGCTTTTATCGGCCGAAGAGCCACCATGTGGTGGACTGTCCGGACTGCCTGATCCAGTCGGGAGCTGCCATGGCTGCGGCCCAGGCCCTCCGCGAGTTCATGGCGGAGGACAATATCACGGCCTGGGATCCAAAATGGGAGAAGGGCCTGCTTCGCCATCTGATCGTGAAGACCGGTTTTACCACAGGAGAAGTCATGGTGATCCTCGTGATCAACGGCAAGGGCATCCCGAACGCGCAGAAGCTGGTGGAGATGCTGGACGATGCCATCTATGAAGCGGGGTACTCCCTGGAGAGCGTGGCCGTCAACATCAATAAGGATCCGAAGAGCAGCGAGATCATGGGAGATGACACGAAGGTCATCGCCGGAAGCCCGGTGATAAGAGATGTGATAGGGGGGCTCACCTTTGAAATCTCACCGGCAAGCTTTTATCAGGTGAACCCTGTGCAGACAGGAAGACTTTACGGGAAGGTGAGAGAGTACTGCGGCTTCGAAGATTACGATCAGCCTCCTGCCATACTGGATCTTTACTGCGGCGTGGGGACCATCGGACTGAGCTGTGCCGACAAAGCAGAGGCTGTAGTGGGCATCGAGATCGTAAAGGATGCGGTGATCAACGCCAACCGAAATGCCGTGATCAACAACATCGTAAATGCCAGATATATATGCGGTAAGGCAGAGGAAGTGCTGACCGAGTACGTGAGCGGAGAGGGCAAGGACGAGCAGCTGGCAGGCTGGATCAGCGATGCGAAGATCGCCATCCTGGATCCTCCGAGAGCCGGAGTCAGAGAAGAACTTCTCGATGCAATAACAGAAACATCTGTGGACCGGATCGTGTACGTTTCCTGCGATCCTGCCACCATGGCAAGGGACATCGCAAGGCTGGAGAAAAAAGGCTTCACATTCATCGAAGCCACTCCGGTGGACATGTTCCCATGGACAGGAGCAGTCGAGTGCTGCAGCCTCTTAGTGAAGGCAAGCGGCAGCGAAGCCTGAGCTTAGAGATTAGAGGTGATTCGAAATAGATAAGGAGATAAACAATAAACAAAACGAAGATTCGGGCAGGAGCACCGGCACGGCGCTGTGGAGCATCAGCTTCATACTGATCCTGATCATCACGTTCCTTGGAAATATCAACGGTAACGGGATGCATAACGGCGTTGCGCTGGTAGTAGAAAAGGAAGGCCTTCCGGCATCTCTGTCGGGGACCATCATACTGGCTTTTTCCCTTGCTGCGCTGGCTGCTCGTTTTCCTGCGGGATCCTGCACGGACCGATACGGCAGCAAGCCGGTGATCATAGCAGGGTGCATCGCTGCTGTGGCGGGGACGACTTTTGGAGCTTTCGGAGGAAGTATACTGTTCCTCTTCCCGTCGAGGATACTCATGGGGATCGGGTTCTCCCTGATCGTGACAGCGGCGACGGCAGCCGTCGCAGACGTTATCCCTGCAAACAGGATGGGAGAAGGCATAGGATATCAGGGCCTTGCCTTTGCAGCGGCCTTTGCCTTGGGACCGATGATCGCGATCAAGGCGGCCGGGTATGGAAGATTGTTTCTGTTCCTGCTCTTCGGCCTTATGGGGATACTCTGCATCGTTCTTACGATGCTGGTGCGGTTCAAGGCCCAAAAAGCAGAGGCCAAAGCAGCCGACAAACCGGCGCATAAGATCAGCCTCAGGGATTTCATAGAGCCAAAGGTATTTCCGGCTGCGCTGATCACGCTTCTTCTGATGCTGGCCATGTCGTTTTACTTCTCCTTCATGTCCCTTTATGCACAGGTCAATGACATATCCGGGATCAACCTGTTCTTCATCGCGGCAGCCGTGATGATGGTGAGCATCAGGATGAGCCTGGGAAGAGCATTCGACAGGAAACCTGCGAGACTATTTCTGATACCGGGACTGCTTTGCGGTATGGCAGGGTTCATACTCCCGGCAGTCTTTGCGGCCACGTGGGCGCTGGTGGTATCCGGAGTCATGTACGGTATTTTCTGCGGCATATGTCAGCCGCTGATGACTTTGGTTTGCATAAGGAATTCCGATGGCGGAAGAAATGGTGCTGCGATAGCAACTTACTATATAGGGTGTGATATCGGCGTAGCTTCCGGGTCATTCCTCTGGGGATGGGCAATCGACAGCCTTGGATTTTTTGCGGCATTCATGATGGCTGCATTCGTACTTTTTACGGATATCATACTTTCATTCTTTTTGATAAAATCACGGGGATAGGAGGACAAAGGAGCATATGAGAGAAATCAAGTGTCCTAACTGCGGAGAAGTTTTTCAGGTGGATGAGACCGGATATGCGCAGATCCTGAAACAGGTGCGCGACGAGGAATTCAATAAAGAGATCGAGCGCCGTGAAGCGGAGCTCGCCAGACAGAATAAGAGCGATATCGAACTGGTCAGGATGAAAGAGCAGCAGGATGCTGCGGACAAGCTGAGCGAGAAAGAGAACAAACTCAAGGACATGGATCGTGAGATCCAGAAGCTCAGGGCGGAGAACATCAGCCAGGCCGAACGGCTCGAAAACGAGAGACTGCGGGAAGTGGAGAAACTGAAGGCAGAAAAAGACAGGGAGATCCAGGAGCTGAAGGCGAAGCTCGCTGCCGGCGAGACGGAGAAACAGCTGGCGGTCAATGAGGCTGTCATGGAGAGCGAGAAGATGCTCGCAGAACGATCCAACGAGATCACCCAGCTCAAGGGTGAACTGACCAACAAGGATAATGAGATCCGGTTGAATGAGAAGTCCCTCAAGGATAAGTATGAGGAGAAGCTCAAACTCAAAGACGAGCAGATCGAGTATTACCGGGATTTCAAGGCGCGTCAGTCCACGAAGATGATCGGAGAGAGCTTGGAGCAGCACTGCCTCGATCAGTTCAATCAGATCAGAGCGACCGCCTTCCCGAACGCATACTTTGAGAAGGACAACGATGCCAGGACGGGAAGCAAAGGCGACTTCATTTTCCGGGAGTCTTCGGAGGACGGAACGGAGTTCATCTCCATCATGTTCGAGATGAAAAATGAAGCGGACGAGACGGCAACGAAGCACAAGAACGAAGACTTTTTCAAGGAACTGGACAAGGACAGAAGAGAAAAAGGCTGCGAGTATGCGGTGCTGGTATCCCTTCTGGAGATCGACAGCGAGTTCTATAATACGGGCATCGTAGATGTGTCCTACCGATACGAGAAGATGTACGTGGTAAGACCACAGTTCTTCATACAGATGATCACCCTGCTGAGGAATGCTGCCATCAACTCTCTCAAATACAGGCGGGAACTTGAGATCGTAAGGAACCAGCAGGTGGACATCATGAACTTCGAAGAAAACATGAATCAGTTCAAAGAGGGGTTCGCGAGAAATTACAGGTTAGCAAGCGAGAAATTCCAGAAGGCCATAGAGGAGATCGATAAGACCATCGACCACCTGGAGAAGACGAAGAAGGCACTTCTGTCATCAGAGAACAATCTGAGACTCGCTAACAATAAAGCGGAGGACTTATCCATCAAGAAACTGACTAAAAATGCACCGACTGTAAAGGAGATGTTCGACGATCTAAAAAAACAGGAGGATCATAATGAGTAACTTTGAAGAAAGCTACAGAAAAAAGTTGATGTCAGTGGATGAGTTCCTTGCCACCATAAAGAGCGGTGACAGGATATTCGCAGGGCTCTACAACACGGAGCCAAAGGCCATCATGAAGCGGATGCATGAGATCGTGGGGCGCGTCAAAGACGTGGACCTTTGGATGACCAACGATATGGGAGATTATCCGATCATCAGTATGGAGGGTACGGAAGGCAGCGTGAACCTGAGGTCCGGCTTCATCGGCAGAAATTTCAGGAAGGCTGCAGCCTTCAAACATATCGACTACATCCCGAACGATCTTCACAGGACCATCGAGCTCATCAACAGCTACAGACCGCTCACGGTCTATATCGGGACAGCGGCACCAATGAACGAGGAAGGGTATCTTTCCCTGGGACCTTCCGCGCAGCTTGAAGTGGATGCCATCAAGAGCGCCGACAGGGTGGTGCTCGAAGTCAACAAAAACAATCCTTTCACATACGGCGACACGCTCATCCATATCGACGAGGTGACGGCTGTCGTGGAAAGCGATGAGGCGAATTACACCATGCCGGAGATCGGATACAGCAAAGAAGACGAGATCATCGGCGGATACGTTGCATCTCTCATCAAGGACGGCGACTGCATCCAGCTGGGTCTTGGCGGTACACCGACAGCCATCGGCAAAGCCCTCACGGACAAGCACGACCTGGGAGCACACACAGAGCTCTTCGGCGACACCATGATGGAACTTGCCAAGCTGGGCGTGCTGAACGGCAGCAAAAAGAACATCAATACGGGCAAAGTCTCCACGGCCTTCTGCTGGGGTTCCGAAGACCTCTACGATTTCATCGATCACAACGAGGATGTGGAAATAAAGACATCCTCCTACATCAATGACCCATTCGTCATCGCGCAGAACGACAACATGGTGTCCATCAATGCCGCCATCGGCGTAGATCTCACCGGCCAGATCTGCAGCGAGACGATCGGTACGAAGCAGTACAGCGGTTCCGGCGGAGCGATGGATTTCGCATACGGCGCGCTTCATTCAAAGGGCGGACGTGGCATTATCGCCCTCCATTCCTCTGCAAAAGGCGGGCAGATCTCAAAGATCAGCGCCATGCTTTCGCAGGGTTCTGCCGTTACGATCCCAAGGAGCCTCGTCGACCACGTCGTCACAGAGTACGGCATCGCAAGGCTGAGAGGAAGATCGCTCAGCGAGAGAGCGAAGGAGCTGATCGCCATAGCACACCCGAATTTCAGAGAGGAGCTTACTGCTCAGGCAAAAGAAATCGGTCTTTTATAGCAAATAAAGGCTATGGGGCAGGTGGACTACAGCCGTTAGTTGTGTTATCATATTGCAGTATCGGGCCTTGCGCCCAATTATATAGACATAGGAGAAACGTGAAATGAGCACAGTAGACATAAGGAGTCTCTTCAGAGAGTCCGAGAAATTCGCAGACAGCGAGATCACAGTCGAAGGATGGGTCAGGACAAACAGAGGATCCAACAAGTTCGGATTTATCGAACTCAATGACGGAACATTCTTCAAATCTGTACAGGTAGTATATGAGAAGGAATTCCTGGATAACTTCGATGAGATCTCCAAGGCACCAATTTCAGCAGCACTCAAGGTAGTGGGAAACTTCGTCCTCACACCGGAGGCTAAGCAGCCTTTTGAGATCAAAGCATCATCCATCGAGATCCTGGCTGATTCTGAGTCAGATTACCCTCTTCAGAAGAAGAGACACAGCATGGAATTCCTGAGAGAGATCGCACACCTCAGACCAAGGAGCAACACGTTCTCAGCCGTTTTCAGAGTCAGATCTCTGGTGGCATATGCGATCCACAGATTCTTCCAGGAAAACGACTTCGTATACGTACATACACCAATCATCACTGCAAGTGATGCAGAGGGTGCCGGCGAGATGTTCCAGGTTACGACACTGGATCTCGAGAACCTCCCGAAGGGCGAGAATGGTAACGTAGATTACACCGGTGACTTCTTTGGGAAGAAGACGAGCCTTACGGTAAGCGGACAGCTGGAAGCGGAGATCTTCGCTCTGGCATTCAAGAACGTTTACACTTTCGGACCTACGTTCAGAGCTGAGAATTCCAATACAGCAAGACATGCATCCGAGTTCTGGATGATCGAGCCTGAGATGGCATTCTGTGATCTCAAGCAGGATATGGATGTGGCAGAGGCCATGATCAAGTACATCATCAACTACGTTCTGGAGAATGCTCCGGAAGAGATGGAATTCTTCAACAAGTTCATCGATAAGGGCATCCTGGACAGACTGCACAACATCGTGAATTCCGACTTCGAAAGGATCACATACACAGAGGCAGTGGAACTTCTCCAGAAATCAGGAGCAGAGTTCCAGTATCCTGTGGAATGGGGCATCGACCTTCAGACGGAGCACGAAAGATACATTACGGAGCAGATCTTCAAGAAGCCTGTCTTCGTAACAGATTATCCGAAGGAGATCAAGGCATTCTACATGCGCCTGAATGACGACGGCAAGACGGTAGCAGCTGCAGACCTCCTCGTACCTGGCGTGGGCGAGATCATCGGAGGAAGCCAGAGAGAAGAACGCTACGACCTCCTGAAGGAGAGGATCGAAGCAGACGGAATGGATCTTGAGAACTACTGGTGGTACATGGATCTGAGAAAGTACGGCGGCGTCAAGCATGCCGGATTCGGACTCGGATTCGAGAGGATCATCATGTACATCACCGGCATGGGCAACATCAGAGACGTCCTGCCGTTCCCGAGAACACCGAAGACAGCAGATTTCTAAAAAACAGGGAGCTGATCACAGTGCGTGACGGCTCCTTTTTATTTGTATAAAAATGGATTTGAGGTATAATAAACACAGGAGGGCGGTATGAAAAAGTTCTTATTGATGATCCTGTGTTTTTTAGTTGCAGCTGCCATGGCGCCGGAGGCGGGGAGCGTCTTTTTGTCGTACGCTGACGAGACGGAGGCAGCAGCGGATACTTTGGAAGCAGAGATCCAGGAAACGACGCAGGGAAGCGGCGTAGAGACAGACGTCGCTGATCTACCCCTTTCTGGCACTTCAGAAGAGAGTACGGAGGCGGAAGAAACGCAGCCCCCTCATGAGCATCAATATATCGGCAAGGTGACAAAAAAGGCTACCTGCAAGAGCAAGGGCGTCATGACGTATACCTGCTCATGCGGTGCGAAGTACACGAAGCCGATCCCGCTTGCTGCCCATAAATACAAGAAAAAAGTGCTGAAGAAGGCAAAATGCAAGAAGGCGGGCAAGGCCAGATATAAGTGCACAGTCTGCGGCAGGAAATACACGAAGAAGATCCCTAAACTGGGGCATAAATACAAGGTCAAAACGCTCAGAAAGGCCACCTGCACCCATAAGGGAAAACTGAAATACAAGTGCAAAAGGTGCGGGAAGAAAAAGATAAAGATGGTAAAGAAAAAGGTCCATCATCCGAAGGTGAAGGGCAAAGGATACGTATGCCGCGACTGCGGGGTGAAGATCAAGAAGCTCAGCAGCTATCAGAAGACGCTGCTTGCCAGAGACAGTGCGGTCCAATGGGCCATCAGTATCGCGGCGGACAACGATTTCCACTATGGCGAGAGCAGCTGGTCCCATCACAACGGATGCTATTTTTGCGGGACGAACCAGAGCGAAGGAAATGCGAAGTTCCAAGACGGGGCAGAGCCGGAAGAATGTGAGAAGACGTACTGCTGCAATCCGTTCGTAACGGCGGCATTCCGCCACGGTGCAGGGGCGAAGGAAGTGGACTGCAAGGTGAGCAGCAAACGATTCGGACTTGCAAATGACAGAAATAAAGTTGTCGAATCACCGAGCTGGAAGAAGATCAGTAAGCCGGCCAAGGTGACCAGCCTTGCGCCGGGGGATGTGCTCCTTGCGCCATCTCATGCGATGCTCTATGCCGGCGGAGGCAAGATCATACATGCAGCACGTCACGATTACGGAGTAAGGGATGACCGTTGGAATGATTCCATCATCTATGAGAAGATCAGTGCAGGCAAATGGAATTCCGTCACGAAGATCTACCGGTACATGGGGGAAGGCAAATTCTAAAGAAAAATGTAAATAATTACCATACGGGGCAAAAGTGTGATATAATCCATTTGTAAGGGCGTCGGAACGGAGCACAGATGAAAAAACCGACGATATTGATATTGATTCTCTGTATGGTGATGCTTGCAATTCCCGCAGACGTTTCTGCTGCGGCCAAGAAACCGGCGAATGTCTCCATAAGCCGCATAAGCACCGGCAATTCCTGCATGGAAGGGGAAGTCACGATCACCTGGAAGAAGACTTCCTGCACAGGTTATGAGATGCAGTATGCGGATAACAGCGGATTTACGAATGCCGTGACTTCTACATTAAAAGGCAGCGGCAGTACTTCCAGGCAGATCAAGGGACTCGTCCCGGGAAAGCAGTACTGGTTCAGGACCAGGGCATATACAGAAGAAAAGAAGAAAAGAAAGAACGGGAACTGGAGTACCGTAAAGAGCATCACAGCACATAAGCACGATGTGAAGCCGGGTGCAGTAGAGGAACCGAAATGCCAGATCCCGGGCACCCAGCAGTATGTATGTCCCGCATGCGGGTTCAGCTACAGCGTCAGACTGGAGCCTCTCAGGCACTGTTATATCGACAAGGTGACGAAGGAGGCGGACTGCACCCACACAGGGGAAAGGTCATTTACCTGTAAATTCTGCGGTGATTCCTATACGGAAGCGATAGCGAAAAACGATACCCACAAACCGAAGAAAAAGGGGAAAAAGACGGTCTGCAGCCTTTGCGGCAAAACATTAAAGGCTGGCGGCAAGCCTGCCAAGAATCCTGGCAAACCGGCTGAGACGAGCAAAAAAGAAAGCCAGAAGGGGACGGAAGTCTCGGAAGCAGCGAGCACTGCAGGGCGTGAATCGAAGGAAGACAGGACTGTCAAGGCACGTCAGGCAGCAGTGAAATGGGCGCTCGACATCGCTTCCGACAACAGCTTCCATTACGGCAAAAGCAAGTGGGCCCATCACCATGGTTGCTATTTTTGCGGGACGAACCAGAAGAAGGGCAGCGCCAAGAGAAGGGCCGGAGCATCGGCTTCCGAATGTGCGAAGACCTATTGCTGCAATCCATTCGTCACCGCGGCGTACTGCCACGGAGCCGGGGCGAAAGAGATCTCGTGCAGGTCTGCTTCAAAGAGGATCAATCTTGCAAACGACAGCAACCGGGCACTTCACAACAGGAAGGCCTTTGTCAGGGTATCCAAGCCAAAGAATATCACAGACCTGAAACCGGGAGATATCCTCCTGACCCCGTCCCATGCCATGCTCTATGTGGGGGACGGCAATGTGGCTCACGCAGCGCATCACGATAATGGCAGGAAAGATTCTTACTGGAACAGTTCGATCAAGAGCGGTCCGATCAGTTCCGTTCAGTGGAAGAGGACTTCGAAGATATACAGGTATATAGGGACGGGTAAATTCTAGAGGAAGGTAGGAAATGAGCAACAACGAAAGATTTTTTATCAACAAAGAGTGCAAGTATTTCCCATGCCATGAGGTGGAGGATCCGGAAGAATTCAATTGCAAATTCTGTTACTGCCCTCTGTATGCGTTAGGCGATGCCTGCGGAGGGGATATGAAGTGGTTCGAATCAGGGGACAGCTTTATCAAAGACTGCAGCAGCTGCACCGTTCCGCATCGAAGGGATTCGGCAGACTACATCGACTCGAGATTTGCAGAATTGGCAGAGCTTGCAGCGTCCAATCACCGGGACTGATCATTTAAATAGTAGTTCTTGACTAAAATCAGGCCTTAGAGGTCTGATTTTAATTGTAATGGTAAAGATGCGATGATATAATGACCATATATGCGAAAAAAATAGGAGGTCTTAATAATGAAGGGCTATAAAAACGACAACATCAGAAACATCGCTCTGCTGGGACATGGCGGCGCCGGCAAAACTACCTTCCTTGAGGCTTGTCTGCTGGCCACTAAGGTAATCAGCAGACTTGGTAAGGTAGAAGACGGAAACACTGTATCAGACTATGACAAGATGGAGATCGAGAAGGGATATTCCATCGGAACATCAATCGTTCCGGTTGAGTACAATAAGGTAAAACTCAACTTCGTTGATACACCGGGATTCTTTGATTTCGTAGGAGAGGTAAACTCAGCTCTCAGAGCAGTGGAAGCTGCTGCTATCCTGGTAGATGCATCATCCGGTATCCAGGTAGGTACAGAGAAGGCTTGGAATTCATGCAAGCAGTTCTCCGTTCCTAGATTCTTCCTCATCAACAAGATCGACAAAGAGAACGTGAACGTTGATGAAGTTATCGAATCCCTGAAGGATAAGTTCGGTACTTCCGTAGTTACACTGGACGATACAGATGCTCTGACAGAAGCTATCGCAGAGACAGATGAGGAACTCATGGAGAAGTTCTTCGAAGGCGAAGAGTTCACACCGGAAGAGTTCAACAACGGACTGTCAAAGGGTATCGCAGCAGGAGATATCGCACCGATCCTCGTAGTTTCCGCTATGACAGGTGAGGGTATCGAAGATGCTCTGCAGAAGTTCATCGACCTGACACCGAAACCAGCATCCGTTGAAGCATATGAAGCTAAGAACGATGCAGACGAAGATATCGAGATCACAGTAGACCCTGCAGGTCCTGTTGCAGCTCTCATCTTCAAGACAATCGCTGACCCGTTCCTGGGCAAGATCTCACTTGCTAAGGTCGTTTCAGGTACACTCAAGGCAGGTCAGGAAGTATACAACACAAGATCAGAAAAAACTGAGAAGCTCGGATCCATGTTCTTCCTCAGAGGAAAGAACCAGGAAGATGCTCCGGAAGCAGTTGCAGGCGACATCGTAGCACTGGGTAAGCTCCAGTTCACAAACACAGGAGATACACTCAGCACTAAGGATGCTCCGATCACACTTCCGGGAATCGAATTCCCTTCACCATCCCTCTTCAAGGCTGTTGAACCAGCTAAGACAGGCGATGACGAGAAGATGGGTTCAGGATTCAGAAAGCTCATGGAAGAAGACCCTTCATTCGTACTTCAGAACAATACAGAAACACATCAGACACTCCTCGGCGGACAGGGAGACATCCAGCTGGGCATCATCACTGCTAAGCTCAAGGATAAGTTCGGCGTAGACGTTGTAGAAGTTCCTCAGAAGATCGCTTACAGAGAAACGATCAAGGGCACTTCCGATGTACAGGGTAAGCATAAGAAACAGTCAGGCGGAGCTGGACAGTACGGTGACGTTTGGATCAAGTTCTCACCTTCACAGGAAGAGTTCGAATTCGGCGAAGAGATCTTCGGCGGTTCCGTTCCTAGAAACTACTGGCCTGCAGTTGAGAAGGGCCTGAGAGAATGCATGGAGAAGGGACCTCTCGCAGGATGCAAGGTAGTTAACGTCAAGGCTATCCTCTACGATGGTTCATACCACGATGTAGACTCCAACGAAATGGCATTCAAGATCGCTGCTTCACTGGCATTCAAGAAGGGTATTCCTGAAGCTAAGCCATGTCTGCTGGAGCCGGTAATGAAGATGGAAATCACAGTTCCTGACGATTACATGGGCGACGTAATGGGCGACATGAACAAGAGAAGAGGTAAGATCCTCGGTATGGAACCTCAGGCAGGCGGCGGACAGAAGCTGATGGCTGAAGCTCCACAGGCTGAACTCTTCGACTACGCTATCGTTCTCAGATCCATGACACAGGCTAGAGGTAGCTTCACAATGGAATTCGAGAGATACGAAGAAGTACCTGCACAGATCGCACAGAAGATCATCGCAGACTACCAGGCTTCACAGGAGAAGTAAGAAACATAATATATGTTTAAACAGCTGCCGTATCAGAAAACTGATGCGGCAGTTTTTTCTTGACATTTTTTGTTAATTAATGTATCCTTATAAAAGAACAAATGTTTGCTTACATTTCGAGGGATTGGATATATGGCGAAGAAGACAGCTAAAACAGTATTCGTATGTCAGGAGTGCGGCAATGAGAGCCCGAAGTGGGTGGGCCGCTGCATTTGCGGTGCCTGGAACTCCATGGTGGAGGAGAAGGTGCTCCCGATCGATACGGACGATAAGAGAAGAAGGACATCGGCACGAGATGATAATACAGGTCTCAGAAGGACCGGCAAACCGCGCAGACTGAATGAAGTCCGCTCGGGAGAGACGGAGAGGATCGATACAGGGATCGGAGAACTCAACCGCGTTCTCGGGGGAGGTCTCGTGAGGGGATCGCTGACCCTCATTTCGGGAGAGCCCGGCATCGGTAAATCCACCATCATCATCCAGGCAGCATCGCATATCGCGAAGACACACGGCACGGTTTTGTACGTATCAGGAGAAGAATCCGAAGAGCAGATCAGGATGAGGGCAGACCGGGTTTGTGAAGGACTGCCGGACACCCTTTACATACTGGCGGAGACGAACATGGAGAGCGTGGCAGAAGTCTGCAGGCAGCTCAAACCTGCTTTTCTGATCATCGACTCCATCCAGACGATGTATACGGAGGAACTGGACTCTGCACCGGGCAGCGTCTCACAGGTGAGATCCTGCGGCAACGAGCTGATGCGCATCGGCAAGACAGAGGATATCCCGATCTTTATCGTAGCTCACGTCACCAAGAGCGGGGAGCTGGCAGGACCGAGGATCGTAGAGCACATGGTGGACTGCGTCCTCAGTTTCACGGGGGACAGGAGCCACGAGATGAGGATCCTCCGCGCTCAGAAGAACCGATTCGGGACCACCAGCGAGATCGGTGCCTTTGAGATGGGAGAGTCCGGTCTCATGCAGATCGAGAACCTGTCGGGCACGCTCATGGAGGAGATGGACGCCGGTAACGAAGGCGATATCGTGACGGCAGTCTATGAGGGGACAAGGCCGCTGGTGCTGGAAGTGCAGGCTCTGACCTCGAATGCCGGTGCGGGATTTCCTCGCAGGACTTCCATCGGCATCGACAATGCCAGATTGAACATGATCATCGCCGTGCTGGAGAAGAAGGCGGGCATCGATCTGTCCAGCCAGGACATCTACGTCAACATCGTAGGGGGAGTCAGGCCGGAAGGCACGTATACGGATCTGGCCATCGCCATGGCGATCTATTCCTCTGCTACGGGCAAAATCTTGTCCAGCGATACACTTGTGGTGGGCGAGATCGGCCTCACGGGAGACCTGCGCGCGATACAGAACAGCGAGAAGATTTTGCGTGAGGCGGCGCACCTGGGATTTGGCAAGGTGGTGCTCCCGGTACGAAATGCGGAGAGACTCAAGAAGGCGCTCCAGGAGATCAATGCGGAGCGAAACAGGAACGGGCAGCCGATACTCAAACTGCTGTCCATGAAGAATATAAGCGGTATCAGGAAATTATTCGGATAAAGCGAGATCTGATAAGCCCCGAAGCGTGCATGCTCCGGGGCTTTGCTGTGTGCGTTCGTCTATATTGTTTACGGCAGCTTGTGGAAGTCAGGTCTGCGCTCTTTGAAGGTGCAGTAATATTTGAATCCCAAAGATTTCGCGAATTCTACGGCGTCGTTGAAGTGGTCCTGATAGTACGCAGGATCGTGTGCGTCAGAGCCGAAGGTGATGGCTTCTCCGCCCAGCTCCAGGTAGCGGCGAAGTACGGACTCGCGGGGCATCCATGTGCCCGTGCCGTATTTGAAACTCGAGGTATTGATCTCGAGGATCTTGCCTTCCGGGATCAGAAGTTTCAGGATCTCATCGATGATATCTGTGACAGGACCATAGTCGTAGAGTTTGCCGATGTATCTGTCGATGATGCTGAAGTGACCCATGATATCGAAGTTGCGATACTCGCTGAGGCATTCATACATGTACTTGTAGAAATCCTCCAGTTCTGCTGGACCGTCCGAGGATGCGAAATCGTAACGGTAGAGGTCATCTTTGCGGTTGCAGTGGAACGAACCGATCACCACATCATAGTCGTATGCGGAGACGTAGTGTTCCGCCTCATCGAGGAAACCCGCCCAGATGCCCATCTCGATACCTTTTCGGATATCCAGGACACCTTCATACTTTTCGCGGGCAGCATCTACGGCCGCATGGTATGCAGGGAAATCCAGGTGGAACGGGAATTCCGGGTCAGGATATCCCGGGTCGTGGTGGTCTGTCACTGCAAGGGTCCTGACTCCGGCAGCGATCGCGCCGGAAAGCATATCTTCAAATGGGATATCGCAGTCATCGCTGAATCCCGTATGTGTATGAAAATCGCAGTCTAAAATACATTTCGTCATTGCTGATCCTTCTCCTCTTCAAAAACGTTTTCGTCATAATTGCCGTCGCTCAGGGTGAATACCGGGCTCACGGCAGTCTCATCCACCTTGGTAAGTCCCAGCTCGAACCAGAAGGTCGTACCCTGGCCGAGGGTGCTGTCCACACCGTATTCTGCCTTGTGGAGCACGAGTATCTCTTTTACGATGGATAATCCGATGCCGGATCCTTCCGTCGTTCTGACCATGTTGGAACTTGCCTTGTAGTATCTTTCCCAGACGTGCTCCAGCTCTTCTTTGGCGATGCCGATGCCGTGATCTTCTACGCTGCAGACGACGGTGCCGCGTCCGCCCTTGGCGAGGGTGACGTTGACCTGCCTGTCGTCGCCGCAGAATTTGATGGCATTGGTGATCAGGTTCGTGATGACCTGTTTGATCCTTTCTTCATCGGCCATGACGTAGAATTCCGAAGGGCAGTTCAGCTCGATATGATAGCCTTCTTCATTTCGGATCCGGTAGGTGTTCACGATGGATCTTGCGACCTCGGAAAGGTTGAATTCTGAGATATCGAGTGTCATCTTGCCGGACTGCATCCTGGATACCGTCAGAAGGTCGTCTACCAGATTGTTCAGCCTGTCGGCTTCGTCGATGATGACTTTGAGGTGCTCCTGCCTCTTCACCGGGTTGTCTCCGGACAAGTCTCGGATCATCTCCGCGTAGGATTTGATCATCGTCAGCGGCGTGCGAAGATCGTGGGAGACATTGGCCACGAGATCCTTTTGGATGACATCGGTCTTCTCCAGCTCTATGGATGTGCGGGTCAAAGTGTCCGCCAGGTTGTTGATCTCAGTATAATGCCCGCCCTTGAAGACGATGCCGTACTCGCCATCTGCCAGACGGTCTGCAGACGCCGCGATATCACGGATAGGCCGCGTGATCCTCGATGACAGATAGAAGGAAAGTATGCACGCCATGATCAGAGCGATGAGCGTGATATAAATGAGCTGGTTTCGCAGTATGTTGATGGTGGATTTTACTGGCCAGAGAGGGGAGAAGAGGTAGATCTTGAACTCTTCTCTGTTTGGCGCGGAGAGTTTGTCGGAGTATACCAGAACTTCCTTCGTGTTATCCACGCCCTTGATGCGGATCATGATGGCCTCATCAGGGGAACGGAGACGGTATCTCTCTACGGCATCTATCTGCTGGAAGTAATAGCCTTCGCCGGCCACTTCATCAGCGGGCTGGAAGGACATGATCTCCCCGTTCTGATCGATCAGATAGATGTAAAGATCGTTCGTGCTGGCTACATTGTTGATTTTTCTCATGAACTTATCAGAGGTGTAATTGTTATATGCATCGTTTACATCCTCGATCGTATTCTTGGTCTGCTGCGTCTTCATCCCCTCATAGAAATTGTTGAGGAATATGACCTGAAGACCCCACAGCACGATCATGATAAGACCTGTGAAAAGCACGAAGTACAGCCATGTCTTGAATTTTATACTGTGGATATCGGGTCTATGCTTCAAACTTGTAACCTACCCCTCTTAGAGTGACGATATAATCACGGTATTTGCCAAGGTTGTTCCTGAGATTCTTGATGTGGGTATCTATCGTTCTGTCATCTCCAAAGAAGTCGTAGCCCCAGATGTCTGAAAGGAGCTTGTCTCTCGAAAGTGCGATGTTCCTGTTCTCGACGAGGTAGAAGAGGAGATCGTATTCCTTCGGAGTCAGATCCACTTTCTCGCCGTCGACGGTGACGGTTCTTGCCGGGATGTTGATCTCCAGCCCGTCAAACGTCATGACGCTTGGCGTCTTCTGCGGTGCGCCTGCTTTTCTGGAGAGAACGGCGCTTACCCTGGCCATGAGTTCCTTAGGGCTGAAAGGTTTGACCACATAATCGTCGATGCCCAGCTCGAACCCGAAGAGCTTATCGTATTCTTCGCTTCGCGCGCTGAGCATGATGATCGGGATGTCCTTTGTTTTGCGGATCTCTTTGCAGGCTGAATAGCCGTCCAGCTTAGGCATCATGATGTCCATGATGATGAGGTCGTAATCGTTGAGTTTGCAAAGGCCTACGGCGCTCATGCCGTCGGCGGCCTCGGTGACCTCATGTCCGTTGAATTCGGAATATTCCCTTATGACTTCTCTTATTTTCTGCTCGTCATCTACGACTAAAAGTCTGGCCATCTGATACCTCCATTGTATGTGTCACGGTGTTTATAAAGCGTTTAGTATATAGTATTTTTCCTTTGTGTTTTGCATGTGATGAATATGTAATGATTGTAACACAATTCGTTGGATTGGTGTAGGAATTATGGTATACTCATAAAAGGTATGACCTGACAACAGAAATCTTCGAAGAAAGGAGGGAAATAAATGCTTAGGAAACTGGTGAGAGCCATTTTCACTGTTGCAGGAGCCATATTGGGATATGGGATTTTCACCGTTGCGAAGTTCATTATCATCAGAAGTGGTCACGAAGCCTGGGTCGACTTTTTCTCTGAGATGCAGCTGGCATGCATCGCAGCATTATTCGTAATTATATTTGGTTTGATTTTTTTCAGACTCACTCCGACACTTCACAGACAGAGCAACGCAGTAGCGAAGGGCATCGAACTGGACCTGCAGAAGATACCTACTAACGATCTACTGATGGGTACCGCAGGTCTGATCGCAGGTCTTATTATCGCCTCGCTGATCAGCCAGATCTATGTCGGTATCAAAGTGCCTTATCTGGATGTAATACTCAATATTTTTACATATATCCTTCTGGGCTACTTAGGTATCATCATTGCTACGCGAAAGAGCGTTGACATCAAAGGACTTCTCGGTGCGAGAAAACAGGCAGGAGCAGGAAGGGGCGCCAAGAAGGCGGAACTGACTCCTAAGATCCTTGATACCAGCGTCATCATAGACGGCAGGATCCTTGACATCCTGCATACGGGATTCATAGAGGGCAGCGTCGTGATTCCGGAGTTCGTTATCATAGAGCTCCAGCACATAGCCGATTCCTCAGACGGCCTCAAAAGGCAGAGGGGAAGAAGAGGCCTGGATATCGTCAATAAGATCCAGGCAGAGTTCGGTTTAGACATCTATACGACGGAAGACGACAAGTCCCTGGACGATATCCCTGATGTGGATATCAAGCTTCTCAAGCTTGCCCAGAACATCGGCGGCAAGGTCGTGACGAACGACTATAACCTCAACAAGGTCGCCATGATCAAGGGCGTGGAAGTACTGAATATCAATGAGCTTGCTAACACGCTCAAGCCTGTAGTACTTCCGGGAGAACATATGATAGTATCCCTTGTCAAAGAAGGTAAGGACAGGAATCAAGCTGTGGCATACCTTGACGATGGTACCATGATCGTAGTGGAAGATGGCAGGAAATTCATAGGGAATTCCATAAAAGTAACTGTAACGAGCGTACTTCAGACATCAGCAGGCAGGATGATTTTCGCCAAGCCTTCTGGTGCAGGACACAAATAGTTTTTCGGAGGGCGGACATGTACAATAACAAACGAGTTGCTGTCATCGTTGCAGCCGCAGGCAGAGGCACGAGGATGGGAAGTCCCATACCTAAACAGTTCCTTGAGATAGGAGGCGTGCCGGTTCTTGTGAAGACACTAAAAGTCTTCCAGAGAATGGATGAGATAGACTATATTTTCGTGGTCACAAATGAAGAGTATCTCGATCACTGCAAGGTCATAACAAAACGTGCAGGGATCGACAAGATCTCGGCGATCGTTCCCGGTGGAGATCACAGACAGGATTCGGTCTATAACGCACTGATGGAGATCAACAGACTCCACCCCGGTGTGGCATACGTGCTGATCCATGATGGTGCAAGGCCATATGTCAGTGAGAACATCATAAGGAATGTCCTTGAGGTCACAGAAAAAAAGGGCGCTGCCGTGGCAGCTGTCGCAATGAAGAACAGCATCAGGCACAGCAGCGAAGGAAGTGTATCGCGGGAAGATTTCGTTTCCGTCCAGACGCCGCAGGGGTTCAGGAAAGCTGAACTGATCAGGTCATACGAGGCGGCTCTGGAAGATAGTTATTACGGTACAGACGATGCAGAACTCGTAGAAAGAGCGGGGTTCCCGATAGAAATTGTAGAAGGTGAATATCAGAACATCAAGATAACGACAAAGGAAGATCTGCCTATGGAAAACAGAGTTGGAACAGGATTCGATGTACATAAACTCGTGGAAGGACGAAGACTCGTGCTGGGAGGCGTTGAGATCGAATATGCCAAAGGCCTTCTGGGCCACTCCGATGCGGATGTCCTCATCCATGCACTGATGGACGCGCTTCTTGGAGCAGCGGGCTTTGGCGACATCGGAAGACATTTCCCGGACAGCGATCCCGAATACGAGGGCATCAGTTCCATGGTGCTTCTGGGCAGAGTCAAGAGAATGCTCGATGAGAACTTCTACAAGGTAGGAAATGTAGATGTCACGGTCATAGCCGAAAGACCGAAGATCGCGGCGTATATCGATGCCATGAGGCAGACTATCGCCCGCACCCTTGATATCGACGAAAGCAGGATCAATATCAAGGGCACAACAACGGAACAACTGGGGTTTACGGGTAGAGGAGAAGGCATAGCAGCACATGCTGTATGCTCTATATACAGGTAAGGAGAGACAACAAACAATGAGATTATCAAGATTGCATTTCAAAACTCTGAGAGAAGTACCAAAGGAGGCTGAGATCCCAAGCCATATTCTTCTTCTCAGAGCCGGAATGATCAAAAAAACTGCTGCTGGGATCTATACTTACATGCCTATGGGATGGCGCACGGTAAGGAAGATCGAGAACATAGTAAGAGAAGAAATGGATGCAAAGGGTGCGCAGGAGATCCGCACATCCGTGCTGCAGCCGGGCGAGCTTTGGGAGGAATCAGGAAGATGGAGTGCATACGGTCCTGAAATGTGGCGTCTCAATGACAGAAACGACAGAGGTTTCTGCCTGGGACCTACAGCAGAGGAAGTGTTCACAGATATCATCCGAGGCGATGTCACATCCTATAAGCAGCTGCCGCTGAGCATCTATCAGATCTCAAACAAGTTCAGAGATGAGGCAAGACCTCGTTTCGGCATGATGAGATCGAGAGACTTCATCATGAAGGACAACTATTCCTTTGACAGAGATGAAGAGGGCCTGGATCAGAGCTATGAAGACATGTATGAAGCATATACCAACGTCTTCACAAGATGCGGTCTTACCTTCAGACCTGTAGAAGCAGATCCGGGAGCGATCGGCGGTAATAACTCTCACGAATTCACAGCACTTTGCGAGTACGGTGAAAGTGAGATCGCATACTGCGAGAGCTGCGATATGGCAGCAACCGTCGAAAAGGCGGAATGCCTGGACGATCCGGCACAGGACGATGTGGAGATGCTCCCACTCGAGAAAAAGCATACACCTGGAACGAAGACCATCGAAGCCGTTGCAGAATACCTCGACCTTCCTACTGAGAAGACCATCAAGGCGCTGCTCTTCGTAACATATGATGAAGAAGGAAATGAAGCCGGTTATGTTGCAGCCTTCGTAAGAGGCGACAGAGAACTGAACATGACGAAGCTGGCAAACATCCTGGATATCAACCAGTACGCCATCGAATTCGCAGACGAAGAAAAAATGGCTGCCAAGACAGGCTGCGTCGGCGGATTCACAGGCCCTATGGGACTTCACGACTGCACGATCGTGGTAGACTCGGAGCTGCCGGGACAGAAGAACCTTTGCGCGGGAGCATGTGAGGCGGACCACCACTACATCAATATGAACTACGGCAGAGATTATGAAGGCGATATCGTTGCTGACATCAAGAACCTTCAGGAAGGTGACAGATGTCCTAGATGCGGCGGCGTCATCAAGCATGCCAGAGGCGTTGAGGTAGGTCAGATCTTCAAGCTGGGAACGAAGTATTCAGAGCCGATGGGCTGTGTTTATAAAGACGAGAACCAGAAGGATCATCCGATCGTCATGGGATGCTACGGAATCGGTATCTCCAGGACGTTCCAGGCGATCATCGATATGCCGGAGAACCACGACGATAACGGTATCATCTGGCCGATGTCAGTGGCTCCTTACCACGTGATCATCACGCTGGTCAAGGCCGGAGATGAGGTCCAGGAGAAGGTGGCTTCCCAGATCCACGATGAACTGGAGAAAGCCGGCGTAGAAGTTCTCCTCGATGACCGCAAAGAGCGCCCGGGCGTCAAGTTCAAGGACGCAGATCTTCTCGGCATTCCGGTTGCCATCACAGTAGGCAGAGGTGCCGCTGACGGTAAAGTGGAATACAAGCTCAGAGCAGAGGACAACAAAGAAGAAATCGGCATCAGCGAAGCAATCGAAAGAGCCATCGCTAAAGTAAACGCAGAAAAAGACGGAAGACACTTTTTCAAATAAGAAATCAAAAGGAGTTTTATCATGACAAAAGTAATCATCGAGATGGAATCCGGCGATGTGATGAAGGGTGAACTGTATCCTGAGATCGCGCCAATCACTGTAGAGAATTTCGTTAAGCTGGCAAAGGACGGCTTCTATGATGGACTGATTTTCCACAGAGTCATCCCTAACTTCATGATCCAGGGCGGATGCCCGAAGGGCAACGGAACAGGTGGTCCGGGACATACGATCAAGGGTGAATTTGCCAAGAACGGTTTCCAGAACGATCTGAAGCACGAGAGAGGCGTCATGTCCATGGCAAGAACGATGGCTCCTGATTCAGCAGGATCACAGTTCTTCATCATGCACACAGATGTGCCTTATCTTGACGGTGAATATGCTGCATTCGGCAGGATCACAGAAGGTCTGGAAGTCATCGACAAGATCGTGAATGTACCTAGAGATGCAATGGATAAACCGAAAGAACCTCAGGTCATGAAAAAGGTAACAATCGAAGAAGAGTAAGAACATTCAGGAGAGGGGAAATCATATCCCCTCTCGCTCATTATACTTATCAGGAGGGTCTTCATTTGTATAACAGATCACAGATAAATCCTTTTTTCTTAATATTGATAGCAATGCTCATTTTCAGTTCCTTCCGGTCCGGGCAGTTTTCGGATCCGATGCAGTGGATACTGAATGAGCTTTATATACTGCCGGGAGTCATCATAGGACTTTCCTTCCATGAATTCGCCCATGCGTGGACAGCCTATAAACTGCACGACCCGACTCCGAAGATGCAGGGAAGAGTCACGATAAACCCGCTGGCACACGTGGATCTGCTGGGCTTTGTAGCACTCCTTTTCTGCGGGTTCGGCTGGGGAAAACCGGTGGAGATCAACCCGAACAATTTCAGGAACAGACGCAGAGATGATATCATGGTTTCTGCAGCAGGAGTCGTCATGAACCTCATCATAGCGATCGTATTCGGATTCGTGGCAAAGCTCATGGTGATGGTCTGCGATGTCAATGCGCTGAACGGAACGGGGATCGTCCATATCATATGGCAGATGGTGATCTACGTGATCATGATCAACCTGGTGCTTATGATATTCAATCTGATCCCGGTACCGCCACTCGACGGTTTCCAGATCATCGGAGAACTGTTCAACCTCAAGAGCACAAATTTTTACTGGGGCCTTTATCAGTACGGCTCTCTGATCCTTCTCGGACTGATCATATTCAACATTACGGATCTGATCATATCACCGTGTGTCAATGCAATCTTCGGATTGATCTATAACTTCATCATTTTGTAACAGAGGTAACAATGAGTAATTTGCTTGACAAACTTAACGATAGACAAAAGGAAGCGGCGGCGTATATCGAGGGGCCGCTTCTTATTCTTGCAGGAGCAGGAAGCGGCAAGACGAGCACCATGACCCACCGCATCGCTCACATGATCGAGATGGGCATCGATCCATACAATATCCTGGCTGTGACCTTTACCAACAAGGCGGCAGGTGAGATGCGGGACAGGGTGGAGGCTCTTCTGGGGGAAGCTCCGAATATGTGGATCCTGACCTTCCACTCCGCATGCCTGAGGATCCTCCGATATCACGCAGATCTTCTGGGATACGGCAATGATTTCACCGTATACGATCCTACGGATCAGAAGACCCTCATCAAGAACATCATCAAGGAACAGAACCTGGATCAGAAGAAATTCCCTCCGGCCATGTTCCTGTCCCAGATCAGTAAATGCAAGGAGCAGAAGCTCAGCCCGGACGGATACATCAAGACCTACGGGAGCGACTTCAAGACGGAGATCATATACAAAGTCTACAAGAGATACAATGAAGAACTGAAGAAGAACAACGCCATGGATTTCGACGATCTTCTCTGGAATGCCGTAAAGCTTCTCGAAAAGAATGCGGCGGTGCTGGCGAAGTATCAGAGGAGATTCCGGTACATCATGGTGGATGAGTATCAGGATACGAACATGCTCCAGTATCAGTTCGTCCACATGCTGGCAGAAGAAAGCCAGAACATATGCGTCGTAGGAGATGACGACCAGTGCATCTACCAGTGGCGAGGAGCAGACCTGAGAAACATCCTGGAATTCGAGAAGGATTTCCCGGCCGCCAAGGTGGTCAAACTCGAACAGAATTACAGATCCACATCGAATATCCTGGATGCTGCACACTCTGTGATCGTCCATAACAAAGGCAGGAAATCCAAGAAACTCTGGACAGGTGCAGAGCAGGGTCACAAAATCATATACAAGAGAGCCCAGGACGAAAGAGAAGAAGCCTTTTTCGTGGCATCTGAGATCAACAGGCTCAAGACCAGCAACGTGAAGTACAGCGATTTTGCCATACTGTACAGGACGAATGCCCAGTCCAGGACCTTTGAGGAGCAGCTCTCGAGAAGGAGCATCCCGTACAGAGTGCTCGGCGGGCTTCGCTACTACGACCGAAAAGAAATCAAAGATATCCTCTGCTATATGCGCCTCGTTCAGAACAAGAGCGATGACCTGGCTGTGACCAGAGTGATCAATGAGCCGAAGAGGGGCATTGGCGGCAAGACCATCGAGAAGCTCACGACCCTTGCACAGGTAAGGGGGTGCAGCCTCTTCGATGTCCTCACGGACAGCGACGTCATAGACTCCCTCAGCAGGAAGGCTTCCGAGGCGATCAAAGAATTCGCGGATCTGATCCTGATCCTTTCGGAAGAAAAACAGAACATGAGAGTCTCGGACATCTACGATGCACTCCTCGTCAGATCAGGATACATGAAAGCTTTGGAAGACCAGAACACCATTGAAGCGGAGTCCAGGATCGAGAACCTGATGGAATTCAAATCCGTGATCTACGATTACGAGAAGGAGAATGCCGACATCAGCCTGGCGGAATTCCTCGAAAGCGTTGCCCTTCTGGCAGAGGTGGACAACCACGATCCTTCCGAGGATGCCGTGGTGCTCATGACGATGCACAGCGCCAAGGGCCTGGAATTCACTTACGTTTTCATGCCGGGGATGGAAGATGGATTGTTCCCGGGATGGCGCTCTCTTGATACGCCGGATGGCATAGAAGAGGAGAGAAGGCTGTGTTACGTCGGCATCACAAGGGCCAAGAAACGGCTGTGGCTCACCAGCGCGGAAGTCAGGACCATGTACGGCAAGACGGATTTCACGCGTGAGAGCCAGTTCCTGAGAGAGATCGACCCGAAGCTCATCGAGGGCGACGGTGTCTATGAGAAGAAAAAGCAGAAGAACGAAGCACTCTTCCGATATGGATCGGGAAGCGATGCTCCGAAGAAAGATCCGTGGGGAGGCTTGGACAGGCTGAAGTATGCGAAGCAGAGCACCAAGAAGAATGCCTCCGACATGGAGGGCGGCTTCCAGCCGGGTGATAAGGTGAGACATCCTAAATTCGGCGATGGGATCGTCGCAGAAGTGACGCCAAAAGTCGTGACGGTGGATTTCGGCGGTGAGCGTAAGAAACTGGCCGTAGGATTCGCACCGCTCAAGAAGATCTAAATGCAGGTGTAGTCATGGAAGATAAAAGAAAACGCATGGAGGAGAGGGTGGCTCTCCTGAACAAAGCGGCCCGGGTATACTACCAGGAAAGCAATGAGATCATGTCCAACCAGGAATACGATAAGCTCTACGATGAGCTCTGCGCCTGGGAAGAGGAGACAGGCATCATCCTTGCGGGAAGCCCTACACAGAAAGTAGGCTATGAGATCATCAGCAGCCTGCCAAAAGAGCAGCATCCTTCCCCGATGCTGTCCCTGGACAAGACGAAGGAGCCGGAGCAGCTGCGGACCTGGCTTGGAGACAAAGAAGGCCTCCTTTCCTGGAAGCTGGACGGCCTCACCATAGTCCTCACCTATGAAAACGGCGAGCTTACCAAGGCCGTGACGCGAGGCGACGGAGTCACCGGGGAAGTCATTACCGCCAATGCAAAAGTGTTCGACAACGTGCCCCTTAAGATCCCGCAGACCGAGCAGCTCGTCGTCAGAGGGGAAGCGGTCATCGCATACGAAGACTTCGAAGCCATCAACGAGACTATAGGAGACGCAGACGCCAGATACAAAAACCCGCGAAACCTTTGCGCGGGGACGGTAAGGCAGCTGAACACAAAGATCACCGCGGAGCGCCACGTGAGGTTCTACGCCTTTTCTGTGGCATCCGGGATAGAACGGGACTACAGACATGAGCAGCTGGAGCATCTCAAGGAGCTGGGATTTGAAACGGTGGAGTACGTCAAAGTAGAAGGGAGCACCATCATCGGCGAGATCGATGCTTATTCTGCAAAGGTCGCGGAGTATCCTCTCCCATCGGACGGGCTCGTGCTCATATACGATGATATCGCATACGGCAGGTCTCTTGGGAGCACTGCAAAGTTTCCGAGGGATTCCATGGCCTTCAAGTGGCGCGACGAGACGAAGGAGACGGTCCTCCGGGAGATCCTGTGGAGCCCTTCCAGGACAGGCCTCATCAATCCTATCGCCGTGTTTGATCCTGTGGAGCTCGAAGGGACAACGGTGACGAGAGCTTCCGTGCATAATGTGAGCATCCTGGAGAGTCTCAAACTGAGGCCGGGAGACACGGTGACGGTATACAAAGCGAATATGATCATCCCGCAGATCGCGGAGAATCTGACGGGAAGCGGTCCGGATGCTTTGCCTGAGGCATGCCCTGTATGCGGTGGCAGAGCCGTGATCCGCGATGAGAAGGGGATCAAGACACTCTGGTGCGAAAACCCTGATTGTCCTGCGAAGAGAATCAAAAGCTTCGCGCATTTCGCGGGGAGAAACGCCATGAACATCGAAGGACTTTCGGAGGCGACCCTCGAGAAACTGGTGGATGAGGGCATGGTCACGGAGCCTGCAGATCTTTTCAAACTGAGCAGGTTCGAGGACAGGATCACCGGGATGGATGGATTCGGCAGAAAATCATACGAGAATCTCGTGGCGGCAGCGGAAGCAGCATCCCATACGAGTCCGGACAGACTTTTGAGCAGTCTTGGTGTGCCGGGGATCGGCTTGGCCAATGCGAAGGTGATCGCGTCCTACTGTGAGAACGATTGGAAGAAGATGCGTGCTCTTACCTGTGAGGAACTTGAGAATATCGACGGGGTGGGCAAAGTCCTGGCGGAAGGATATGAATCCTTTTTCGCAGACCCCGCCAATGCGTCCATCGTGGATGCCCTTGAGGAAGTTCTTACATTAGATGAGACGTTCGAGCAGAGCGGGAGCGCCCTGGAGGGACTCACCTTCGTGATCACTGGTAAGGTCAATCATTTCGCCAACAGAGATGAGGCCAAGGCAGCCATCGAGGCGGCAGGAGGCAAAACGACGGGAAGCGTTACAAGCAAGACGGATTACCTTATCAATAATGATATTACTTCAACATCCGGCAAGAATAAAAAGGCTAAGGAACTCGGCATCCCGATCATAACGGAGGAAGAGCTCCTTCAGATGATGGGGGTGTAGATATGTTACAAACTGGAAAACTGGACAGTGACCTTCTCAAATCACTGATATTCGGCAAGATCCGATACAGAAATGATGATGTGAAAGTAAGACCGGGTATAGGGGAGGACTGCGCCGTCGTAGGATTTGGTGAATACGACTGTATCATGTCCACGGATCCGATCACAGCGGCAGTTGCTGATATAGGAAGGCTTGCGATACACATCACCTGCAACGATATCGCATCGAACGGTGTGCAGCCGCTGGGGATCATGCTGGCGGTGATGCTGCCGGAAGGTACGACAGAGGAAGACGTCGCTCACATCATGGGGCAGGCGGCAGATACAGCAGCCGATGTGGGTGTGGAGATCATAGGAGGTCACACGGAGGTGACTCCATCCGTGAACCAGCCGGTGATCGTTTCTACGGCGATCGGGAAGGCGGCAGCCGATGGATACCAGAAGGGTGACGATATGACAGAAGGCGATGTGATCATGATCACAAAGGCTGTGGGTCTTGAAGGGACCGGCATACTCGCTCTCGATAGACGTGAAGAGCTGGCGGACGTTCTGACAGAAGAAGAATTAGACAGAGCCGTCAGCTTCCTCGACAGGGTCAGCGTGGTAAAAGAAGGTGTTGCGGCTTCAAAGGTCGGCACCCACGGCATGCACGACATAACCGAAGGCGGGCTCCTTGGCGCCGTATGGGAGATGTGCCAGATCGCAGGGCTCGGAGCCGAGATCTATGAAGAAAAGATCCCGATGGAACCGGAGACAGCCAAAGTCTGCAGACATTTTGGCGTGGATCCCCTGAGAATGATCTCCAGCGGATCCATGATGATCATCGTTCCTGCTCATCTCGAAAAAGAAATGTATGAGGTCATGGATTATTCAAATGTGAATATCGCTTCGGTGGGGAAAATCATGCCGATAGAATCAGGGGTGAAAATCAGGCGTGGGGAAAGCCTTGAAACCGTTGAGCCTCCAACAACAGACGAACTTTACAAGGCTTTATTCAAAAATGAATAATAAAAAACAGCTATGGAAGAGCCATTCGTGAAAACGATGGCTTTTTTCTTTTTTTTGAAAAAAAAGGAGCCGCCGATATGAAAGATAAAAATGCCCGAATGCGTTGGAACAAGTGATTTCCAGCGATTTAGAATAAATATTTGAGATATGCACATGTGTATACTCAATTCAAATATGAATAGAAAGGAGTGGGAAAAGAAGCGTGTTTTCCCGCTTTTTTTGTTGCCTTGACGGATGTGCTCTATATCAGAAAAAACTAAGACCACCCTGAAACCGTCTGATTCCAAGGGTTCAAAGAGATTACGGCAGAAAGATGATTCGAGAAGAAAAAAGGAGATGGAGTTGGCACGTTCATTGCATTTATTAATTGTCGATATAGTTTGGAAAATTTCACGGAGGTATGAAATGGCAACAAAAGACAAACCATTAGAAGGTTTAAAAGTTATCGACTTTACCAGGGTATATTCAGGCCCTTACTGCACGATGATGCTCGGCGATCTCGGTGCAGAAATCATAAAGGTGGAAAGAAAAGGTCTTGGCGATGATACTCACTTCTTCCAGCCGATCAAGGGCGACGAAAGTGGATACTTCGCATATTTCAACAGAAACAAGAAGAGTCTTTCATTAGATCTTAAGGATCCTGACGCAGTACAGATCATCAAGGATCTTGCGAAATGGGCAGACGTAGTAGTTGAGAACTTCTCACCGGGAGTCGTAGACAGACTCGGCATCGGTTACGAAGACCTCAAAGCTGTAAACCCTAAGATCATCTACGGATCCATCTCAGGTTTCGGTCAGACAGGCCCTTACAAATCAAAGTCAGCGTACGACGTTATCTGCCAGGCAATGGGCGGATACATGGCAACGACAGGTGAAAAGGGCGGAAAGCCTTACAAGCTTGGTCCTTCCGCAGTTGACGGAGCTGCAGGCATCCACATGTCATTCGCGATCCTCGCAGCAGTTCTCTACAGAGAAAAGACAGGCGTAGGTCAGTACATCGATATCGGAATGATGGATACAGCAGTATCAACTCTTGAGAACTTCCTCGTATGGTACACACTCCTCGGAGAAGCTCCTTCAAGAAACGGTAACTGCAACCTGGGATCAGCACCGTTCAATACCTTTGATTCAAAAGACGGATACGTTGCGATCGCTACAGGAAACAACAGACTTTGGAGCAAGCTCTGCAAACTGATGGACAGAGAGGAACTTCTCGAAAGACCGGGCTGGGAGACGAACAGCAGCAGAAAAGAACATGAATATGAAGTTGATGCTGAAGTTGAGAAGTGGACGAGTCAGCTTCCGACAGCAGATATCGTGAGAATGTGCGATGAAGTAGGCGTTCCTGCCGGCTCTGTAATGGAGATCGATGAGATCGCAGCTGATCCACACGTAGCAGCAAGAGACATGCTCGTAGAGATCGACCATCCGCTCCTCGGACCTGTCAAGTATCCAGGTAACCCATGCAAGTTCTCAGAGACAAGCGAATTCTGCTTCGAGCGCGCACCGCTGCTTGGCGAGCACAACGACTACGTTCTCAAGGACATCCTGGGAATGAGCGATGAAAGAATCGAAGAACTCAAGGCAAAGGACATCTTCTAAAGAAGTTCGATAATACAGTGTATCCAATCAAAGAGATATATCAAGGAGGTAGAAATGGATTTTTCATTGACCGGTAAGACAGCAATTGTTGTAGGCGGCGGTACTGGACTGGGATTCGGTATGGCATCAGGTCTTGCACAGGCAGGTGCAAACGTTGTCCTCGTAAGCAGAAGACAGAACGTTATCGATGAATCTGCAGCAAAGATCGCAGAAGCTACAGGTAATGCAAACGTTGTAGGTATTTCAGCTGATATCACCAGCATCGAAAACATCAACGAACTGGTAGGAAAAGTATGTGACAAGTTTGGTCAGATCGACATACTCATCAATGGAGCAGGAGTAAACAAGAGATTCTCAGCTCTGGAGTTCACAGAAGCTGATTGGGATGTAGTTCAGAATACTCAGCTCAAGTACGTATTCTTCCTCTGTCAGGCAGTTGCTAAGCAGATGGTAGAAAAGGGCATCAAGGGCAAGATCATCAACATCGCATCACTGACAAGTGAGCTTGGTCTTCCTAACATGATTTCATACTGCGCAGCTAAGGGAGCTATCGTTCAGATCACTAAGGCAATGGCAAATGAATGGGCTCAGTACGGCATCAATGTCAATGCGATAGGACCTGGATACTATGAGACGGAAATGACAGCACCTCTCTTCAAGGATGAAAAGAGAGTAGCAGAGCTGTTCTCAAGAATCCCAATGAAGAAGTTCGGACTTCCTTCCGATCTTGCAGGCACAGCAGTATTCCTGGCTTCAGAAGCATCAGACTATGTTACTGGTCAGGTCATCTACGTTGACGGCGGATTCCTCTGCTGCTAACGGAGTAAAGTAGTTCGTATTGTTAAATTAACATTATGTATATTTGCAAAGGAGAGTAACTAAAATGATGAATGGTAACGAGTACAGAGAAAGTTTAAGAAAGATCCACCCTGTAGTTTATTACATGGGCGAAAAAATCGAAGATGTTGTTGATCATCCAATGATCAAGCCGCACGTAAACTCAGCTGCAATGACTTACGATCTCGCTTGCGATCCTCTTTACGAGAACCTGATGACAGCAACTTCACACCTCACAGGTAAGAAAGTAAACAGATTCACACACCTGCACCAGAGCGTAGAAGACCTTGTAAACAAGGTAAAGATGATGAGAATGATCGCTCAGAAGACAGGTACTTGCTTCCAGAGATGCGTTGGCTTCGACGCTATGAATGCAACATTCATCACTACTTACAATATCGATAAAGATCACGGAACAGAATATCACGAAAGATTCAAGAAGTGGATGACATACGTTCAGGAGAACGACCTGATGGTAGCAGGCGCTATGACTGACGTTAAGGGCGACAGAAGTAAGAAGCCTTCAGGCCAGGCAGATCCGGACCTCTTCACTCACGTAGTTGAGAAGAGAGAAGACGGCGTTGTCATCAGAGGCGCAAAGGCTCACATGACTGGTATGGTAAACTCCCACGAAATGCTGATCCTGCCTACAACGAACCTTCTTGAGGGTGACGAAGACTACGCTATCGCATGTGCAGTTCCTGTAGATGCTGAGGGTGTATTCCACGTATTCGGAAGACAGACTAACGACCAGAGAAGACTCCAGGGTGACATCGATACTGGTAACTCAGAGTACGCTATCGTTGGTGGTGAAACACTGACAGTTCTGGACAACGTATTCGTTCCTTGGGAAAGAGTATTCATGTGCGGAGAAGTTGAGTACGCTCAGGACTATGTTGCAAGATTCGCAGCATATCACAGACAGAACTACGGCGGATGCAAGGTAGGTAACTCAGACGTTCTCATCGGCGCAACTTCACTGATCGCTAAGATGAACGGTGCTGCTAAGGCAAGCCACATCAAGGATAAGCTCGTTGAGATGATCCACCTGGCAGAAACAATGTACTGCTGCTCACTGGCATGCTCCTATGAAGGCGTTAAGGTTGAAGCTGGTACATACTATGTAAATACTCTGCTTGCTAACGAAGTTAAGCTGAACTGCACAAGAAATATGTATGAGATCTCAAGACTGGCTCACGAGATCGCAGGCGGATTCATCGCAACTCTGCCTCACGAATGGGATCTGAAGTCAGACATCACTGGTCCATACATCAAGAAGTTCTTCACAGCTAACCCTGAGTACAAGGCTGAGGACAGAATCAAGATCGCTAGACTGCTTGAGAACATGTCCGGTGGTACTGCTCTTGCAGAGTCAATGCACGGCGCAGGTTCCCCTCAGGCTATGAAGATCATGATCCAGAGAGAATCCAACATTCCTGCTAAGGAAAAACTGGCTTGCGCTCTGGCTCACGTAGAACTGTAAGAAAAATAGTCGCATAAAAACAGCCGGGCGGGGCATCAGCTCCAGCCCGGCATTACAAAGATAGATAGGATATCAGGAGGATATTACAAAATGAGAGATGTTGTAATCGTAGAAGGTGTAAGAACAGCTACAGGCGTATTTGGCGGATCACTGAGCAAGATCCCTGCTCCTGTACATGGTGCAGAATGCGTCAAGGCTCTGGTAGAGAGAACTGGAATCGATGTAAATGAGATCGACGAAGTTATCATCGGTACTCACTTCCAGGCAGGAACAAAGGCTAACCCTGCAAGACAGTGTGCGATCTATGCAGGTCTTCCGGACACGATCCCTGCATTCACACCGAACAAGAACTGCGCTACAGCAATGAAAGCAATGCACCTGGCTGCACAGTCCATCCAGGTTGGTGACAACGATGTCGTTATCGCAGGTGGATGCGAGACAATGAGTGCAATTCCTTATATCCTGCCAAAGGCAAGATTCGGATACAGAATGGGACCTGGACCTCTTGAAGATTCCATGCTTCACGATGGACTCGTTGACCCGTTCATGAACTATCACATGGGTATCACTGCTGAGAACGTTGCAGATAAGTGCGGCATCACAAGAGAAATGATGGATGAGTTCTCAGTAAAGAGCCACAGAAATGCAGAAAAAGCATGGGCAGAAGGCAAATATGATCAGGATATCGTTCCTATCACTTACAAAGTGAAGGGCAAGGAAATGATCTTTGACCATGATGAGACTTACAGAAAAGATGCACAGTATGAGAACTTCGCTAAGCTGAAGCCGATCTTCAAGACAGACGGCACAGGCAGAGTTACAGCTGGTAACGCTTCCCCTGTAAACGACGGATCATGCGTAATGCTCATGATGTCAGCAGAAAAGGCTGAAGAACTGGGATACAAGCCAATCGCAAAATACGTTGCAGCTGTATCAACAGCTTTGCACCCTTCCATCATGGGTTATGCACCAGTAAGTGCAGTTGAAAAACTGTGGAAGAAGACTGGTATCGGCAAGGATCAGGTAGGTCTTTATGAGCTGAACGAAGCATTCGCAGCACAGGCTATCGCATGCGTACAGGATCTGGGACTTGACCCTGAAATCGTAAACGTTAACGGCGGAGCAGTTGCACTTGGTCATGCAGTAGGATGCACAGGCGCAAGAATCAGCCTTACTCTCATGAGAGAAATGAAGAGAAGAAACGTTAAGTACGGCATCGCATCACTTTGCATCGGCGGCGGCCAGGCAATGGCAATGATGTTCGAACTTTTAGACTAGTCGAAAACATTTCAGAATGTTGGAGGAAACACAAATGGAAGTTAAAAAATTATACGTAATCGGTTCCGGTACTATGGGTTCCGGTATCGCTCAGACAGCTGCAACACACGGTATCCAGGTAATCATGAACGATATCAGCGAAGAATTCGTTCAGAGAGGATATGCCAAGATCCAGAAGAGCCTCGAAAAGGCTGTAACAAAGGGCAGAATGACAGAAGAAGAAAAGGATGCTGCACTGGCAAACCTGACTACTTCAGTTGACCTTCAGGATGCTGCAGATGTGGATATGGTTATCGAAGCTGCATCAGAAAACAAAGAGATCAAACTGGGGATCTTCAAGAGACTTGATGAGATCTGCAAGCCGGAAGCAATCCTGGCTTCAAACACTTCATCACTTCCTATCACAGAGATCGCTGCAGCTACAGGAAGACCTGATCAGGTAATCGGAACTCACTTCTTTAACCCGGTTCCTGCCATGAAGCTTCTCGAGATCGTTATGGGTCTTGCTACTTCAGAGGAAACATATCAGGTTGCACTGGCACTGGGTGAAAAGCTGGAAAAGGTTCCTGTAAAGGCTGTTGATAAGGGCGGATTCATCGTAAACAGACTGATCGACCCATTCATCAACGAAGCTGTATTCATGCTGGAAGAGGGTGTTGGTACTGCTGAAGATATCGATAACGGATGCAAATACGGTCTGAACCATCCAATGGGACCTCTCGAACTGGGAGATATGATCGGTTGGGACGTAATGCTGGCAGTAATGGACGTTCTTACTTACGAGTATGGTGATCCTAAGTACAGACCTGCTCCGCTCATGAGAAGAATGGTAAGAGCTGGCCATCTCGGAAGAAAGACAGGCAAGGGAATCTACGATTATACCAAATAAATGAGGTGTGAAATGGAATATAAGAACATTATTTTCGAGAAGAAAGACGGCATCGGATACGTTACAATGAACAGACCTAAGGCTCTGAACGCACTGAACACAGAAGTGCTGACTGAGCTGGATGACGTTTTCAGATCAATCGATAAGGACGATGAGGTCAAGGTAGCTATCGTTACAGGTGCAGGAAGATCATTCATCGCAGGAGCTGACATCGCGCAGATGGCAGGTCTTAACGGTACAGAAGGAAGAGACATGACAATACAGGGTCAGCTTGTGATGGAACTCATCGAGACGATCAACAAGCCTGTAATTGCAGCAGTAAACGGATTCGCTCTCGGTGGCGGAAACGAACTGTCCATGGCATGTGATATCAGAATCGCATCCGATAAGGCTAAGTTCGGACAGCCGGAAGTAAACCTGGGGATCATCCCTGGTTACGGCGGAACACAGAGACTGCCAAGACTGGTAGGAAAAGGCATGGCAAAGAAGCTCATCTTCAGTGCAGAGATGATCAGCGCAGAGGAAGCTTACAGAATCGGCCTTGTTGACCAGGTAGTACCTGCAGACGAGCTTATGGAAGCAGCAGAAACACTTGCAAAGACGATCATGTCAAAGGCACCTATAGCCATCAAGATGGCAAAGGTAGCAATCAACAACGGATCACAGTGTGACCTCAAGACAGGCGTACAGTTCGA
>CAMNNV010000002.1 GCA_946546075.1 uncultured Bacillota bacterium
GTCCTGCTATCACGATGACTTTGCCTGACATATCATCCCCTCTTGAACATCTTTTCGATCTCGTACCGCGTCATCCTGACGAAAGTCGGTCTGCCGTGAGGACACGAGAATGGATTATCGCATGCTTTGAGCTGGGCCATAAGTGACGAGATCTCTTCCGGTTCGAGATGATCCCCGCCCTTTACGGCACTTTTGCAGGATCTCATGATGATCTTATCGACCACGAGCCGGTTCTTGAGATCCGGTTTCGTAGAGAATTCCTCCAGCATGTCCTGGAGGAAACTCTCGGCTTCTTCCATAGTCATGAATGCAGGAACTTCCCGTACAAGATACGTGTTTCCGCCGAAGAATTCCATCTCATAGCCTGCTGCCTTCATGAGAGGGAGCCACTGATCTTCCGTACTGCAGCACGCAGCAGAAGTGCTTATGCTGAGAGGCACCAGAAGTTGCTGCTGGTATTTCTCCGCAGATTCATACTGCTCCATGAATTTCTCATAGAATATCCTTTCATGGGCAGCGTGCTGATCGATCATATAAAAGGATTCCCCGTCTGTGGCAAGGATGTAGGTGTCGAAGATGGCTCCGATAGTCTGGAGACTGTCGAATGCAAAAGGCACATCACGGTTTCCGGCATCGGACGTGACGGTTTCCAGTGTTTCGCGCTCCATCTCCCTGACGGAATCTCTCTGGATGCGCATGGTATCCAATATAGAATTTATGTCAACCTGAGTCCCGGCTACTTGCTGCGGGCGCTCCGGTGTTCTCTTCTCTCTTTTGATGCTGGTTTGCATCTCTTCTGCAGGAGCAGCCTCCTGTCTGGACGCCTGATATTCAAAGGTATCCTCTCTGATCACGCCAGGATCCGGCTTTCGGAGGTTCTCGCGTCTCACCTGCGGCACTGCAGCCTTTGCAGAAAGCGCCTTATGGACGGTCTCCGTGATCAGATCACCGATTTCGTGATCGTCGTCGAAGCGGATCTCCTTTTTCGTCGGATGGATGTTCACATCCAGCTTGTCCGCCGGCATGCCGATAAACAGAAATGCGATCGGGAATCTGCCGCCGAAGAGCCTCTCCTTATACCCTGCTTCCAGGGCATCCCGGATGACTTTGCTGGAGACGATCCTGCCGTTGACGCAGAAGATCTCCTTGCTCCTGGATGGGACAGTAGCAGATGGCGAACTTATGAACCCTTTGAGGATCATCTCGCCTCTATGAGCTTCTACCGGCACGAGATCTTTGCCCGTGTCGGCGCCGTAGATACTGATGATGTTGGAGAGGATGTTGCCGTTTCCTCTGGTGGAAAAGACTTTTTTCCCTCCGTTGATGAGTGTGAGCCTGATGTCGCTGTAGGACAGAGCGACTTTTGATAAGAGCTCGGTGATTCGCCTTGCTTCGGCATTGTCCGAGCCCAGGAACTTCTTTCTGGCAGGCACGTTATAGAACAGATCCCTTACTGTGATGGTGGTCCCGTCCGGACAGCCCGTGCCGACGTTTTCGAGCACTTCGCTGCCTTCGATGATCACCTTCCGGCCCATCTTGTCTTCCGGTCTTTTGGTTATGAGTTCGACTCGTGCCACAGCTGCGATGCTGGCCAGGGCCTCCCCTCGGAATCCCAGCGTGCCGATGCAGTCGAGATCCTTTTCGTCCCGGATCTTACTTGTGGCGTGACGGAGAAATGCCGTCTCCACATCTTCTGCTGCGATGCCGCATCCGTCATCCGTAACGCGGATATAGGAACTGCCGCCGTTTCGGATCTCCACCGTTATGGAAGTTGCTCCGGCGTCGATGGAGTTTTCCACCAGCTCTTTGATTATGGATACAGGTCTGTCGATGACTTCTCCTGCTGCGATCTTATCGGCTATCTGTTTCTCTAATATCCTGATCATAAGTATTCCTTAAGCTCCTCAAGTAAAGCAAGTGCCTGTGACGGCGTCGTGTTCATGAGATCCACCTCTCTGAGCCTCGATATGACGGGATCCGGTGCGAAATCGAACAATGACATCTGACGTTCGGTTTCTTCGCTCTCCGGGGCGTTCAGAGCCTCAGAAGGCCTATCCTCTGTAACAGATGCCCCTCCCTTTTCGAGGATCTCCAGTCTTGCCTGGGCATTCTCGAGAAGTTCTGTAGGCGCACCGGCGATCTTTGCCACGTGGATACCGTAGCTTCTGCTTGCGCTTCCCGGAACGATCTTGTGCAGGAATACTACGTTGCCGTTCTCCTCTGCCACATCGACATTGAGATTACGGATGCCCCGGACCTTATCTTCCAGGGACGTCATTTCATGATAATGGGTCGCAAAGAGTGTCCGGATCTTCCTGTCTTCTCTCGCGAGATACTCAGCAGCCGCCCAGGCGATGGAAAGTCCGTCGTATGTGCTGGTGCCTCGTCCGATCTCGTCGAGGATCACAAGGCTCTTCGAAGTCGCCGTATTCAGAATATAGGACAGTTCGCTCATCTCCACATAGAACGTACTCTGCCCCTGAGCCAGGTTGTCGGAGGCACCGATCCTGGTGAATATCCTGTCTACCACGCCGATCTGGGCCTTCTGGCACGGCACGAAACAGCCCGTCTGGGCCATGAGTGTGATGAGAGCCGTCTGCCTCATGTATGTGGATTTACCCGACATATTCGGGCCCGTGATGAGAAGCATGCAGCTTTCATCTCTGTCGATATACGTATCGTTGCTGACAAAGACACCATCCGGGATGGTCTGCTCGATGACCGGGTGTCTTCCCTTCTCGATGATGATCTTATCCCCGTCCGTCACGGAAGGCTTCACGTAGCCGTTCTTCTCGCTGACTTCTGCAAAGGATGCGAGCACGTCAAGGATGGCGACGGCTGCAGCAGTCTGCTGGATCTCGGCCGTATGCTCCTTCAGATCCTGCCTCAGCTGCGTGAAAAGATCGTATTCCAGTTCGTTGATCCTGGTCTCTGCATTGAGAACGAGCCGTTCCATCTCCTTGAGTTCCGGCGTGATGAAACGCTCCGCATTGGCCAGTGTCTGTTTGCGTATGTAATTCTCCGGCACGAGATCATAAAAAGATCTCGTGACTTCGAGATAGTATCCGAATACCTTGTTGAATCCCACCTTGAGGTTCTTGATGCCGGTCCGCTCTCTTTCTTTTCCTTCGAGGGAAGCGATCCATTCCTGGGCATCTTTGATGGAATACTTCAGATCGTCCAGTTCCTTGGAGTACCCTTCCTTGATGAGACCTCCCTCTTTGATGGTGAAAGGAGGATCGTCGACGATGGCCGTGTCTATGACATCATGAACATCTTCCAATGCTGAGATCTGCTGGTCCAGGCTGTGAAGAAGCCCCGTATCTGCAGCTGCCAGCTCATTTTTGATATCCGGCAGCACAAAGCAGGAGTTCCTCAGGGCAATCATATCTCTTCCGTTGGCATTACCGGTGGAGATCCTTCCGGTAAGTCGTTCGAAATCGTATATCCTCTTCAGAGCCTCTTTGATGTTGTTTCTCATGAGAACATCATCCAGGAGCATCTCTACTGCATCCAGCCTTTCGCAGATGGCAGCGGCATCGTTGAGAGGTTCTCTCAGCCACTGCTTCAGCTTACGGGATCCCATGGCAGTATGGGTCTTATCCAGCACGCCAAGAAGAGAGCCTCTGACGTTCTTCTCGTAAAGAGTCTCTGTAAGTTCCAGGTTCCTTATAGTGTTTTTGTCGAGGGACATGTGCTGTCCCAGCGTATAGGTATGGAGTGTGGAGATGTGATCCACGCTTCTCTTCTGCGTATCGATGATGTAGAGCAGCAGGCTCCCGAGAGCGATCTCCTCGGAGGTATCCTCTTCGAGCCCGAGCCCCTGAAGTCCCGTGACGTGGAACTGGGACTGGATCGTCTGCCGGATGGCTTCTTTTCGGTAGTAGCTGTCATCCAGGAGATTGAAGAAGGATCCTGTCAGGTCGTGAAGATCGTCCTTATCGAGGATCTGGTCCGTCTGTTCGTCCACCAGCACCTCGCTGGCGCCGATCTTGACCAGCTCGTTGATCAGATCGTCACGCTGGCTCTCGCCTCCGATGATGGTGGCACTGATCTCTCCTGTGGAGATATCGCAGTATGCGAGACCGATCCGTCCATCCTTTGCATGTACGGATGCCAGGTAGTTGTTCTCGTTCTCCTTAAGAACGCTGCCCGAAAGCACGGTGCCCGGTGTCACGATCTGCACCACATCGCGCTTGACGAGACCCTTGGCCTTGGCGGGATCTTCCACCTGCTCGCAGATGGCTACTTTGTAGCCCTTCTCGATGAGTCTTGCCACGTAGGTATCGGAAGAGTGGAACGGGACGCCGCACATCGGTGCCCTCTCCTCCAGGCCGCAATTCTTGCCTGTCAGAGTCAGTTCCAGCTCTCTCGAGCATGTGATGGCATCATCGAAGAACATTTCGTAGAAATCTCCCAACCTAAAGAAAAGGATACAGTCCTTGTACTGCTCCTTTGTCTCCATATATTGCTGCATCATTGGTGAAAGTTTGGATTTCGCCATGTTATTTCTCCAGTTCTTCGTGAGATGCTTTTACTATGCCATCTACATCCATTGCAGTTTCATTTTCGATTTTTTTCAGGTACAAAAGGTACTCGATGTTCCCCTTCGTGCCCGTCACCGGTGAGAATGTGAGTCCGTACGGGTAGAGACCGGAATCCTTTGCATATCCGATCACGTTCTCGATGACTTCACGGTGTACGGCCGGGTCTCTTACGATGCCCTTCTTGCCCACCTGCTCCCTGCCTGCTTCAAACTGCGGTTTCACGAGGCAGACGAGGCTTCCCGTATCTGCCAGCAGCTGCGCCGCCACCGGGAATACGAGTTTCAGCGATATGAAGGAAACATCGATGCTGATGAAGTCCACGTCTCTTCCGATGGTATCCACATCCAGGTAGCGCACGTTGCACTTTTCCATGTTGACCACGCGCTCGTCATTGCGAAGCTTCCAGTCCAGCTGGCCGTAGCCCACATCGATGCAGTAGACCTTCGACGCACCCTTTGTGAGCATGCAGTCTGTGAAACCTCCCGTGGATGCTCCGATATCGACGCATTTCGTCCCATCGAGAGAAAAGCCGAACTCCTCCAGGGCTTTTTCGAGCTTCAGCCCGCCTCTGCTCACGTATGGACAGAGCGCCTCCTTGATGGTGATCTCGGCGTCCTCTTTGACGGATGTACCCGGTTTATCTGTCATGATCCCGTCCACGTAGATCAGGCCGGCCATGATGGAAGCCCTGGCCTTTTCCCTTGACGGGAACATGTTTCTTTCTGTCAGTATGACATCAAGTCTCTTCTTCAAAGTTCTTTCGCGATCCTTTCTGCTATTGATCTTTCATCCAGTGCGTATCGTTCTTTTAATTCCGAAACAGAGCCGTGTTCTACGAAGCAGTCAGGCCATCCCAGATTGATGATCCGCACATCTTCCTGTGACAAAGCGTTGTTGATCTTTTCTCCGAATCCTCCGGAGATCACATTGTCCTCCAGCGTCACGAGGAGCTTCTTGTCCCCTACGGAATCCTTTAAGGTTTCTATATCCAAAGGCGTCACGGTTCTCGCGTTATACACGGATGAAGAGATGCCTTTTTCTCTGAGAAGTTCTTCTGTTTTGACGGCAGTTTCCACCATGGAACCGACGGCCCAGATCACGCAGTCGCTGCCTTCACACATCTTCTCTGCCTTCAGCTCTGTGAGCGGAGCATCGCCTAGCTGTGGTGCTGCACCACGCGGATACCGGATGGCGCAAGGTCCCGTCATAGTTTCTGTCATCTTCAGCATCTTGGTGAATTCCGCTCCGTCCTTTGGCGCCAGCACCGTCATGCCCGGCATGGAGGACAGATAGGAAAGATCGAAGATGCCCTGATGCGTCTCGCCGTCTGCGCCTACTGCCCCTGCTCTGTCGATGCAGAGCACAACAGGAAGACCCTGAAGACAGATATCCTCGAGGATCTGGTCATAGGCTCTCTGCAGGAAGGTGGAGTAGATCGCCACATAAGGGCGTAGCCCTGCCTTTGCCATTCCTGCTGCGAAGGTGACGGCGTGCTCTTCGGCGATGCCCATGTCAAAGATCCTCTCCGGGTATTTCTTCTGGAAAGGAACAAGACCGGTACCGTCTATCATAGCGGCACTTATGGCGATCACCTTATCATCGGCAGCTGCCATCTGCGTCAGCGTCTCTCCAAAGATCTTGGAATAGGTCATGCCGGATGAGGCATTCGGCTTGCCGGTGACTGGGTCGAATGGTCCGATGCCGTGGAATACATCAGGATTTTCTTCGGCTTTTGAGTAGCCCTTGCCCTTCTTCGTATTGATATGGATCAGAACAGGACCAGACTCTTCTTTCGCCAGCTCCAGAACATCTGTGAGCTCATGGATATCGTGACCATCGATCGGGCCGAGATATTTCATGCCCAGCTCTTCAAAGATGATCCCTTCTTCCAGAACAGCGAACTTGATGGTCTGCTTCGTGTTGTGGATCCCCGATATCACTCCGGGACCGACAACAGGCATCCTGCTCAGTTTCATCTTGATCGCTTTCTTCAGATCCGCGTACTTCTTCGTGCCTCGGATCCTTCCGAGATAAGCGGACAGACCGCCGTTGTTCGGCGCGATGGACATGCCGTTATCGTTGAGGATGACGATCTGTTTCGTGCCGATGTGGGCAGCGTTGTTCAGTGCTTCGAATGCCATGCCGCCGGACATCGCACCATCACCGATGACGGATATCACTTCATATTCTTCTTTTCTCAGATCTCTCGCCTTGGCGAGACCCTGTGCAAAGGATATGGAGTTGCTGGCATGACCTGTATCGAACACATCGTAATCACTCTCACAGGATTTCGGGAATCCGCTCATGCCACCAAGCTGGCGCAGTCTGCCGAATCCTTCATGTCTTCCTGTCAGCAGTTTATAGACGTATGACTGATGCCCTACGTCCCAGATGATCTTGTCCTTCGGAGGATCGAAAACCTTCAAAAGCGCGATCGTCAGTTCCACCGCACCGAGGTTGGAAGCGAGATGACCGCCTGTCTTGGAGACGCTCTCTACGAGAAAGTCGCGCACTTCAAAGGAGAGGAGCTCAAGTTCCTCATATGACATGGTTTTGATTTCTTCCGGGAATCGGTGTTGTGAAAAGTAGTCGTTCATTCTAGTTACCTCTAACCGCCATTTTATTCGCAAGGTCTGCGAAAACTTCGGCGTTGTCGTAATACTTACTGATCGCGTTGAGCGCATTCTGCGTAAGTTCTTCAAGTCTTATCTTTGATTCTTCAAGGCCGTGGACGGATGGGAATGTTGCCTTACCGTGTGTCTCGTCCATGCCTGTTTTCTTGCCCAGTTCTTCCTCGTTTCCGATGATGTCGAGGATGTCATCGCGCACCTGGAAAGCAAGCCCCAGGTTTTCGGCATACGTGGTGAGATCCTTCAGCATATCTTTGTCAGCACCGGCGAGCTGTGCTCCAGCTCTTACTGCTGCAATGATCAGAGCGGAAGTCTTCGTCAGATGTATATAATCCAGCATTTCGGAGGAACATACCTGGTTCTCTGCTTCAATGTCAGCTACCTGACCGGATACCATACCGCGGCAGCCGGATCCCTTTGATATCTCATATGCAGCACAGATCCTGTGTTTCATGGCGTCAGGATCGTCCAGATAATAGAGCATATCTGAGTGCATGATCTCAAAGGCTGCTGACTGGAGCCCGTCTCCAGCAAGAGTAGCCATGGCCTCCCCATATACTTTGTGGGTCGTTGGTATGCCTCTACGCAGCTCATCATCATCCATGCAAGGAAGATCGTCGTGTATGAGCGAATAGGTGTGGATGTACTCGATGGCACATGCATATGGAAGTGCCTCTTCGATCTTTCCTCCACAGAAGTCACAGGCCGCCAGGAGAAGGACAGGTCTGACCCTTTTACCTCCTGCCATAAGGCTGTATTTCATTGCCTCGTACAATGTGATGCTTTTGTGGTCGATCTCAGGCATGAAATCCATGATATGTTCTTCTACGATCGCCTTGTAATCATCATAGGAATAATCGTTCACGGTAAGCGCCTCCCCTCACTTCGTAAGTGTTTCGATTTTCTGGCTTGCTTCGTCGAGTATCGCCCGACATTCTTTGTAATACTTTATTCCTTCTTCATAACTCTTGATCGCATCTTCGAGAGTCGTATCTGCCTTTTTTAATTTCTCCGATGCTTCTTCGAGTTTCTTGAGAGCTTCTTCAAAAGTGGTCTTTTCAGCCATTTATTGCCTCTTTTCTGTGTTCTTTACTTCTGCAGTTACGTTTCCTTCTGATAAAGTGATGTCGATATATTCACCGGCGGATACATCATCAGAGTTTCTGAGTATCTCACCGGAGGATGTCCTTACTATGGAATACCCTCTCGAGAGGATCAGGGAAGGATCGGATGCTTTGAGGAGCTGCCCTGCCGCTTCCATCCTGCCTCTCAGTTGTATGAGTCTGTTTTTGATGTCTGCAGACATGGATTCTGCGATGTTCTCGCACCGCATGGTCTCCATTGCCGCTCTGGCCCGAAGATCTCTTCCAATATTCTCAGGATCCAGGCTCTGCAGATGTCTCTGGCTGATCTCGATCTTGTTCAGCAGCTCTCTTCTCATTTCGGACGCTGCATTGTCCAGGTCTTCCCTTAGTTTAAAGGTGTCCGGAACTGCCATCTCTGCTGCCGCTGTCGGCGTCTCAGCACGCCTGTCTGCTACGAAATCGGCAATGGTAAAGTCGATCTCATGACCGACGGCTGATATGACCGGGATCTTCGAATTGTATATGCTCCTTGCCACGATCTCCTCATTGAAGGACCATAAGGCTTCGATGGATCCGCCTCCTCGTCCCGTGATGATCAGATCGATATCATCATAATTCTCATTCAGATCATCCAAAGCGTGGGCGATCTCAAGAGGCGCCCGAGGTCCCTCTACGAGTACGGGATAGATCAGAACGTCCACGTAATCGTTTTTGCTTCTGAGGATCTTCAGGATATCCCGGATGGCCGCGCCCGTGTCGGAAGTGACCACCGCGATCTTTTGCGGAAAAGCAGGAAGAGGCTTCTTATGGGCTTCGTCGAAGAGACCTTCTTTCTGGAGCTTTTCTTTTAACTTGCGAAATTCTGCCATCAGGCGTCCTTCACCTGACGGATCGATGTCCCTTACATTGAGAGAATACCTGCCGCCTCTTTTGAATACTGAAATGTATCCGTGGCAGATGACTTCGCTTCCCTCTTCTAAAAGGTCCCGCAGGTCATCCACATAGCCTGCATCGAGGAAGCAGTTCAGTGTGCTGAAACTGTCCTTCAGGGAAAAGTATACGTGTCCGGATCCGTGGAACTTGAGATTGGAGATCTCGCCGATCACGGATACGTTGCCCAGGATCGGATCGGACCGCAGCACTCTGTCGATATAATCATTGAGTTGTGATACAGATACCGGTTTTAGTCCCATACGTAGCGTCCTCCCAGTATTGCTATACCAACGGCATTGTCTGTAGAAAGTGATGGCTGTCCGAAGCGGATATCAAGCTCAGAACCTGCTGCGCTGTTCTTGACCCTGTTTCGTATCCATCTGCTGGAGGAAACACCTCCTGCCATCAGGACTTCTCTTATGCCTGTAATCGCTGAGATCTGGGTGAGAGAATCGATGATGGAGCATGTGATCCTTTCGAAGATCTCATGGATGAAGGCGGCTTCCCTGCCCTCTGCTGCTCCCTGCTGGAGCACGCGTTTTATCTGCGAGTCGATACCTGACAGATTCACTTTACCGCTCATGGCTTTGACGGGAGCCAGAAGATCTGTCATCTCCGCTGCGTCTGATACGATGTCATCGAGGGCCTGGCCTGCCGGGAAATCAAATCCCATCTCAACGCCTGCGCGGTCAAGGACCTGTCCGTATGATATGTCCAGAGTCCCGCCGATCTTCTCGATATCATAGAATACACCTGTATCGAGCGTATGGTTCCGTTTTCTCGGGCTGCAGATCAGGATCTCCGTCGTGCCTCCCGAAAAATGGCATGCCAGAAACGGCCCTTCCGTCTCAAGACCGCAGTCGGACCTGATCGCTTCGATATGTCCCTCCTGGTGAGAGAAACCTATGCCTTGCACGCCTGAGGTTGCCGCAATGGATCTTCCCACGGATTCACCTGCCAGAAAAACAGGCATATAAGAGCCTTTGACAGGTCTCGGGGCGTTGGACCATGCAACACCTTCCAGTTCCCCCGCAAGATCCACAGGGATCTTTTCGATCAGGAACGGAAGCTTTTTGATATGACGAAACAGGGCTTCAGACTGCCTTAAGCCCCTTGTTCCCTTATCCACCTCCAAAAGCTGTCCGCTCTGATAAACGATGTCGAGATTTCTGTCGACGACAGCTACGGAAGTCTTATAATTGCTGGTGTCTAACCCCAGTACAAATCTGCCGCTCATTTCCTGAAAATCGCTCCAAGCACACCATGAACAAATGAAGACGACTGATCTGTGCTGAACTTCTTTGACATGTTCAGCGCTTCTGTGACGATGACGGCATCCGTTACATCGTCTGCGGATTTTTCTTCACCGATGGCAAGTCTCAAAATGGCGAGATCCACCTTTGGCATCCTCTTCGTCTTCCATGATTTGCTGTGGTTGTTTATGATCTCATCGATGGTATCGATGTTCTCTGCTGTATATGCAAGGATCTGCTCAGCTCTGGCAACTTCCTTGCCTGTGATGCGCTCATGACACAGCCTGGTGACAGTCTCCTTATCAAGCTGTCCCTGAGTCTCCGCCTCGAAGAGTATCTGCATCATTATTTCTCTTGACTGTCTTCTCGTCATAAAACTCCTCCTCAGGGATCCTGACTCCCTGCACGTTGATATTTACTGCAGAAACGTGCATCCCTGTCATTTCTTCCACTTCAGCCTTGACCTTCTCCTGGACATTCCAGGCAAGATCCGGGATCCTGGCGCCGTATTCTACGATCAGGTTCACATCTATGGTTACGGTATCATCAGACTGTGAAGCTTTGATGCCCTTTGAGGCAAGTTCTTTCCCGAGCAGGTTTCTCGTAAGAAGATAGGATATGCCTCCTGCCAGGTCTGCCACCCCTTCTACCTTGAGAGCGGCGCTGGCTGCACAGACAGCTATTACTTCATCAGATACTTTGATGAGTGGTTCATTTTGGCTCATTGGTTTTCTCCATGTTTGATATTATATCAAATCTGACTGTTCCTGACCATCTTCGCCATTTTCAGGCGGCTCGATCGTCAGATGGATCTGTTCGATTCTCCTGTCACGGATGGAATCGATCCTGAACTTGTAGTTTTCGAATTCAACGACGCTTCCGATATCATCATCGTCAGGGATCTCACCCAGGATGTCGATGATGAAGCCGCCGATGGTTTCACTGTTATCGGATTTGAGGTCGATCCCCAGTTCTTCATCGATATCGTCGATAGCCATTCCGCCGTCTATGATGAAGATGTTGTTGGAGAGCTTCTGGATCTCAGGTTCGACTTCGTCGTATTCGTCGTCGATATCGCCCATGACTTCTTCGATGATATCTTCCATCGTGACGATGCCGGAGAATCCGCCGTATTCATCGATCAGGATGGCGATATGCTGCTTCGTCTGCTGCAGTTCCACGAACAAGGTATCGATCTTCTTCGTTTCAGGAACGAAATAAGGCTTTCTCAGAATGGATCTGATATCCACGTTATCGAAGCCGTCTTCCCTTGCCTTGATCAGGTAGTCCTTGATGTAGAGGATGCCGATGATGTTGTCGCTGTCATCCTCGTATACAGGGATCCTGGAGTATCTGAGTTCCATCAGCTCATCGATGTATTCCTCCGATGGCTCGTTGATGTCGATGGAAAAGACATCCGTTCTCGGAGTCATGACTTCGTATGCCAGCATATCGTCGAAGGCGAAGATACTTGTGATCATCTTCATTCCTTCTTCTTTGAGCTCGCCGCTTTCCTGTCCCGATTCCAGCATCGAAACGACTTCGTCTTCGGAATATCTCGCTTCGGTGACGTCCGTTCTCTGTCTGAAGATCTTCAGGATCAGAATGACGATACCGTTCACCGCGATGGCGAGAGGCTTGAAGATGATAGCGATCGCGCGCGCTTTGCGGTAGGAGGACATGGCAATCTTGTCAGCATAAAGCAGTCCTATCCTCTTCGGGAGCATGACTCCGAAGATCAGGACGATAAAGCAGAGGATGAGCGTGCAGAGTATCAGCGTTACGGCATGATAATACGGGACTGCATCCTGCTCCAGTCTGTCAGAAATATAGCTGCTAAGATACCATGCTGTGAAGGCACTGAGGAAAAAGCCGATAAAGGTCATGGTGGTCTCCAGAGCGATAAGATACCGATATGGCTCCTCCGCCGTACGGAGCATCGCCTTCGCCTTGGCGTTTCCATCAGATGCTAGGTTTCTGATATTGTTCCTGTTTACCGCTTCCATCGCAGTATGGGCTGCAGACAGATAGGCATGGATCAGTATCAGCGCTAAAAGTAAAATCACTGGCCCCCATATGGGCTCCGCGTCAGATGACATCTCAGTCTCCTTTCTTTTTTCTCAATATGAAATCTTTTGCAACAGGCTGCTCCATCTTGATATGGAGGATCTGCTGCGGGTGCGGCGCCGATTCGATCGGCATATTTTCTTCGTCCAGAAGGACGGTAAGTTTCTGTTTGAAAAAGTCACGGCCTGGACCGAAGACTTCTATTTCATCACCGAGGGACATCTTGTTTCTCTGCTCCACCACTGCCATCTTCGTCTCATCATCGTAGCTGATGACCTTGCCGGTGAAGCTGTAGTCTCTCGTGTATGCGCTGGTCTGATAGTTCTGGTCGTCGTTCGTCGGCTTATCGTAGTAGAAGCCTGTGGTGAACTCTCTGTGGCTTGCTTTGAGCATCTCGTCATACCACTTCCTGTCGAACTCGTAGTGCTCAGGGTCGCTGTAGTATGCGTCGATGGCCCTTCTGTATGCGCTCACTACCGTTGCCACGTAGAACATGCTCTTCATGCGGCCTTCGATCTTCGCCGAGCAGATCCCAGCATCGATCAGATCCGGCAAATGCTCCAGCATGCAAAGGTCTTTGGAGTTCATGATGTATGTGCCTCTGCCGTCTTCCTCCACCGGGTAATATTCCCCCGGGCGCTTCTCCTCCACCAGCTTGTATTTCCACCTGCATGGATGAGCACAGAGGCCGCGGTTGGCGTCTCTGTCGATCATGAAGTTGCTCAGAAGGCATCTTCCTGAATAGGAAATGCACATGGCTCCGTGCACAAAGGCTTCCAGTTCCATCTCTTCCGGGATGTTCGCTCTGATCTCACGGATCTCACCGAGAGTGAGTTCTCTCGCCAGCACAAGTCGTCTGACGCCCATCTGATACCAGAACCTGGCGGTCATGTAGTTCGTCATGTTTGCCTGTGTGGAAAGATGGAGCACGGCATCCGGAATGATCTCTTTGATGATGGTGATCACGCCGGGATCGGATACGATAAATGCATCGATTGGAATGTGAGCGATCTTGCTGAGGTATGACTTAAGCGGCTCGATATCTTCGTTGTGAGCGAAGATGTTGAGGGTCATATGGCATTTCGCTCCCCTGCTGTGTGCGAACTCCACGCCTTCTTCGATTTCTTCTATGGAAAGGTTGCCGGCGCCGGCTCTCAGAGAGAACATCTCTCCTCCGAAGTAAACGGCATCGGCTCCGTATTCCACTGCGATTTTCAGTTTTTCGAGGTCTCCTGCCGGAGCCAGTAATTCGAGTTTTTTCATTGTCTGTCTATGATGGTTACGGATATACCGTCTCCCACCGGGAGCACGGAAGTATCCGCATATTCGATTTCGTTTATGTAACGGAGGAACTCTCTCATCCTCCGGATACTCGTCTTGTATCTCTTTCTCGTGTCGTATTCATCGGATGCAGTCATCCCCTTCATCAGCACGTTGTCGCAGACGATGACGGCATCATCGCTGCAGAGCGGAAGTGCAAGATCAAAGAATTCCTTATAGTGGCTCTTTGATGCATCGATGAAGACCATGTCGAAGGGACCTTCCAGTTCAGAGATCTTCTCGGCTGCATCTCCCCGGATGACTTCGATGCGGTCTTCCAGTCCGAACTGACGTATGTTCGAGATGGCCGTTTCATACATATCCTGATCCTGCTCGATGGTCGTGACGCTGCATCCGCATGCCAATGCAAAGCAGGAAGCGGAATAGCCTACAGCCGTGCCGATCTCGAGGATCCTGGCCGGTTCTCTGAGTTTGAGGAGCATCAAAAGGAAACTCTCGGTATCCTTTAATATGATGGGGACGTGATTCTCCTCAGCAAATTCTCTGAGCTGAGAAAGTCTCTCATCGGGACTGATATAGAGAGTATCCAGATATGATGATACGATATTGCCTGTTATTGCTCCTGATTTTTCGCCGGCCATGGATGAGCCTCCACATTCTTCTGATGTCCTGCATTATCTTTTGCGTAATAAACTGTGCCGTCAGGTCCTGCATAGAAGTACAGGTCGTCAGTCTGTGTATAATCCAGAACAGCATCAAGATCGACTACAGGAACTTCACAGATCGGTCCAGGTGGCAGACCTGCGAATTTTCTAGTGTTGTAAGGGTTGTCAGAGCTCAGCTGCTGCGTGTTGAGGTCAACGTCTTCGTACTCGAAGATATAACCTACCGTTACATCGCTTCCCAGGTTCATGTTGTTGTTCAGTCTGTTGATGAACACGCCTGCGATATGCGGTGCTTCGGAAGCATTACTGCCGCCCTCTTTGCATACGATGGAAGCAAGAGTCAGGAATTCGTGTACCGTGAATCCCGATGCTTCGATCTTATCCTTGCGGGCTGTGAGCTCCTGATCCATCTGATCGAGCATGGTCTCTGTGACACCTTCGATCGTCGGATCGTCGTCTGTTATGAAGTACGTATTCGGTGCGAGATATCCTTCGAGCGGATACATCACATCGTCGTCCAGGATGTCATCGGACAGGAACCAGTACTTGTCGATCAGCTCTTTGAGATAATCTTTGTCTGCCCATTTCTTGAGGATCTCTTTCTTGGAATACGGGATCTCTTTGGCGAGAAGCTCTGCATTCTTCGTCAGCCTGTACCCTTCCTTCATTTCGAATGAGCGCTTAGATACATAGTTGAAATCACCTTTATCGATAGCATTCATCATCTCTGTCAGAGTCATGGATTTATTGAAAACATACGTATTGGCCTGAAGACTGTCGTAGCCGCCGATCCTTGCCTGGATCTTCGCTACCGTCTTGTTCTTGACAAGACCGTTTTCGTCGAGTATGGCAACGATGCCTGATGCACTGCTCCCCTGCGGGATCGTTACATATACTTCATCCGTATTGTTCTCATCAACACTGCCAAGACCGGAAACGTAGTAGAAACCTCCGGCTCCGAGTATGACAACGAGAATTGCTAGAATTATGAGTATTGGCTTAAGGATCCTCATAAATGACCTCCGAATTTCCTGCGTTATAAAATCGAAATTTTATTGCGTTATAAAGAAACTGAGGGACGAACCTGCGCCCCTCAAAGGTATTGGTCTATTTTGATCTTCCCAGATATTCTCCTGATCTGGTATCGATCTGGATGATCTCACCTTCATTGATGAAGATAGGGACCTGTATTACTGCTCCTGTTTCTACGGTAGCAGCCTTCGTTACGTTCGTAGCAGTATCGCCCTTGACGCCTGGTTCAGTGTCGATGACCTTGAGGTCAACGAAGTTCGGTGCATCAACCTGGAAAGCATCTCCCTTGTAGAACTTGATCGTAGCTTCGTCGTTCTCTCTGAGATACTTCATAGCTTCTTCTACCTGCTCGTTCGTAAGCGGGATCTGATCATATGTTTCAGGATCCATGAAGTAGTAAAGCTCACCGTCATTATAAAGATACTGCATTGTCTTCGTCTCTATATGAGCTTTCGGGAACTTGGCTGTAGGGTTGAATGATTCTTCCTTGATTGCTCCTGTAAGGATGTTCTTATGCTTCGTCCTTACGAATGCTGCTCCCTTGCCCGGCTTAACGTGCTGGAAATCCAGTACGAGATGCGGCTGTCCATCAATTTCGAAAGTGATACCTTTTCTGAAATCGCCTGCTGTAATCATGTTATTTGACCTTCCTTTATTTCATTAATATCGAATTCGTAAATACAAGCGTATTATACCAAAAATACCCTGTTATAACAAGTGTTTTAGATGCCCATGAGATCGCCAAGGCCCGTGGCATCGGAAACTATCTTGTAGACATCTGCCATCATCATCGAGAAAGTGATCTGGCTCTGCAGATAAGCTGCTGCGGACGGATCCTGCATGAGAACTACCGAAAGCTGCTGCAGCTGCTGCATTTTTTCGGCGTCCGGCTGCTGGCCCATCATGGTAGCAGACTGGACTTCCAGCTGTTTTTTCATGAAATCATCGATGGCTTCCTTTAACTGAGGATTCGCATCAACGGCCTTCTTGGCCTGGTCGAAGTGCTTGAATTCCTCGGATTCTTTGATGGCTGATGCAAGGCTGTGCGCCTGATCGTAAACGTTCATTGTGTTACCTCTTTGTTATACTTCAAGAAATATCGGCAGTATGATCGGGCTTCTCTTGGTGCGCCCGTATATGAATCTTCTCAATCCTTCTCTCACGGCAGTCTTCATACCGTTGTAATCTCTGATATTCTTTGCCAGACATTCAAGAATGATCTCTTCGGCTCTGTTCTTTGCCGATTCGATCAGATCCTCATTTTCTCTCACGTAGACGAAGCCTCTTGAGATGATATCCGGACCGGATGCCAGCATCATTTCACTTCGATCGATGGCTGCGACTACGATGATGAGTCCTGATTCGGAGAGAAGTCTTCTGTCTCTCAAAACGATGTTACCAACATCGCCGACGCCCAGACCGTCTACCATGATGCCGTCTGCATCACAGACAGAAGGTATGATCTTGGCGCTGTCTGAGGTGAGCTCAAGCGCATCGCCGTTCGTCATAAGGAATATGTCGTCCTTTGATTTGCCAAGTTCTTCTGCCAGCTCTGCGTGAGCCTGAAGATGCCGGAATTCGCCGTGCACCGGCATGAAGAACTTCGGCCTGATAAGGCTGTGCATGAGTTTCAGTTCTTCCCTGCTGGCATGACCCGATACGTGTATATCGGCGATGTCAGAGTAGATGACCTCGGCACCGCTTTCTACGAGTTTGTTGACGACATTCGCAACAGTAAGCTCATTTCCCGGAACAGGTGATGAGGAAAGGATGACCTGATCGCCTGCCTTGATCTTGATGGCTTTGTGCTCATTGGAAGCCATTCTCGCCAGAGCCGACATCGGCTCTCCCTGGCTGCCCGTCGTGATGATCACCAGCTCTTTGTCCTTGTAATTTCTGGCCTGGTTGATATCGATGATCGTCGACTTTTTGACCTCGATGTAACCCAGTTCCTGTGCGAGATTGACGACGTTGACCATGCTCCTTCCGGAGACTGCCACCTTCCTGCCGTTGGCCTGTGCCAGATCGATGATCTTCTTGATCCTGTGCACGTTCGATGAGAACGTGGCGATGATGATCCTGCTGTCCGAACTTCTGAAGATGCCGTCCAGCGTCTCGCCTACGACCCTTTCGGATCTTGTGTATCCGGGCCTCAGCACGTTTGTGCTGTCTGCCATCATCAGCAGGACTCCTTCGTCTCCTTTTCTCGCAAAGGCTGCGAGGTTGATCGGGTCACCGTCTACCGGTGTATAGTCGATCTTGAAGTCTCCCGTGTGGAAGATCTTCCCCGCCGGAGTGTCGATGCAGAAACAGAGAGAATCTGCTACAGAGTGCGTGATGCGGAACGGCTCGATCTTGAAGTGCCTTCCAAGCCTGAATTTCTGTTCCGGCTCGATCACGTGCATCTCTGCCTTGAGCCCGTGCTCCTTGAGCTTGTTGTCTATGAGGCCAAGAGGGAATCTTGCTCCGTAAATAGGCACGTTCAGCTCTTTGAGCAGATACGGTACTGCTCCGATGTGGTCTTCGTGACCGTGTGTGATAAGAAGACCCTTGATCTTCTTATCGGTATTCTTAAGATATGTGAAATCCGGGATGACTTTGTCTATACCGAACATATCATCATCAGGGAATGACAGGCCACAGTCTATTATTATAATATCGTTCTCATACTCTATGGCGGTCATGTTCTTACCGATCTCGTGAAGTCCTCCGAGAGGTATGACCCTGATTTTCTTTGCGGCATTATCTTTTATTTTTGTGCTTTGCTTCGTCTGCTTGACAGTCTGTTTTTTGCTGCTCTGTTTCTTCGATACAGCTTTTTTGACTTTTGTTTTTGACGGCTTTTCAGAAGCTGCGCTCTTTTGTTTCGTGTTTTTCGCTCTGACGGAGCTTCCGGTGTTCCTCCTTCTTCCTGACCTGCCGCGGCGGTCGGAACTACTTTTTCGAGGATCCACAGCTGTCTTTTTTTTGTTTTCGCTCATGTGTTTCCTTCCTGATCAAGAGCATGACCAGGCGCGTGAAAAGGTCATCTATTTGACTACGATGTTAATAAGCTTATTAGGTACTGCTATTACCTTTATCACGTTCTTGCCTTCCGTCAATGCCTTGACCTTATCGTCGTTCATGCAGACTTCCTGCATCTCTTCTCTTGAGAGGTCGCCTGCAATATCAAGTCTTTCTTTGATCTTACCGTTGATCTGGACTACGATCTCAACGGTATCCTTAACAAGTGCGCTTTCATCATAGGAAGGCCAGCTCTGATCGTGCACTGAACCTTCTGCGCCGATGTGCTCCCACATCTCCTCTGCAACGTGAGGGATAAATGGTGCGAGCATCACGATGAGATCCTTTACGGTAGCTCCGAAGAGGGCTTCGTTCACATCCCCTTCTCTGTACTTGTACATCTCATTTACGAGTTCCATTACTGTACTGATGGCAGTATTGAAATTGAATCTCGTTCCGATATCGTCGGATACCTTCTTGACAGCATAGTTCTTCCAGTAGTTCAGGTTCTTGTCTGCATCGTTTCTGATCTCGTATGCATCACCTGTTACCTTGTAGTCCTTTGTGAAGTCATATACCATGCGGTATACCCTGTTTATGAACCGGTAGCTGCCTTCTACTCCCTGGTCTGACCAGTCGAGTTCTCTTTCCGGCGGTGCTGCGAAGAGTATGAAAAGTCTTGCCGTGTCTGCACCGTACTTTTCGATGATCTCGGCAGGGCTTACGACGTTGCCCAGTGACTTGGACATCTTAGCGCCGTCTTTGATTACCATTCCCTGGGTAAGCAGGTTTTCGAACGGCTCTTCCTGGCTTACGAGACCCAGGTCATAAAGAGCCATCTGGAAGAATCTCGCATACATCAGATGGAGAATTGCGTGCTCAACTCCGCCGATGTACTGATCGACGTTCATCCAGTAATCCACCTTATCCTTTGCGAATGCTTCCTTATCATTGAGGGCATCGCAGTATCTGAGGAAGTACCATGAAGAATCCAGGAATGTATCCATGGTATCGATCTCTCTTTTTGCCGGTTTGCCGCAGCACGGACATACGGCATTCTGGAATGTCTTGCTTGTAGCGATCGGTGATTCGCCTTTTCCTGTGAATTCGACGTCTTCCGGCAGAAGAACAGGAAGGTTTTCTTCCTTCTCAGGCTGCCAGCCGCAGTCTTCACAGTAGATCATAGGGATCGGTGTTCCCCAGTATCTCTGTCTGGAGATCAGCCAGTCTCTCAGCTTGTAATTCGTCGTTTCCTTACCAATGCCCTTCTCTTCTACGTGCTTGATCATAGCAGCGATGGCATCTCTGTTGTTCATGCCGTCCATGAATCCTGAATTGATCATAGTACCTTCCGCTACGAAGGCTTCCTTCAGGTTGTTCAGATCGATTTCAGGATCGCCGGGATCTACTACCGGAATGATCTCAAGATCGAACATCTTCGCAAAATCAAAGTCACGCGTATCGTGGGCAGGAACGGCCATGATGGCACCTGTTCCGTATCCCATGAGGACGTAGTCTGAAATGAAGATCGGTACCTTCTTACCGTTGATCGGGTTGATGGCATATCTTCCGATGAATACACCTGTCTTCTCGTTCGAAGTAGATGTTCTGTCTATATCGCTCATGTGCTGCACTTTTTCGATGTAGGCGTTGACATCTGCTTCGTATTCCGTACCGGCTACCAGCTCGCTGATGTATGGATGCTCAGGAGCCATTACCATATAAGTAACACCATAAAGCGTATCTGCTCTTGTAGTGTATACATCCATTGCCTTATCGAATCCTTCGATAGGGAACGTGATCTGAGCACCGTGGCTCTTGCCGATCCAGTTTCTCTGCATGATCTTTACCTTCTCAGGCCAACCAGGAAGTTTGTCAAGATTTGCAAGGAGTCTGTCAGCATAGTCTGTGATCTTGAAGTACCACTGTGAGAGGCTCTTCTTCGTTACAGGAGACTTACATCTCTCGCATTTGCCGTCCACGACCTGCTCGTTTGCAAGTACAGTCTGGCAGCTAGGACACCAGTTTACAGGGTTGTCTTTCTTATATGCTAAACCCTTCTTGTAGAACTGGATGAAGATCCACTGCATCCATCTGTAGTAATCCGGCTTGCATGTTGCGACCTGTCTGTCCCAGTCGTAGGAAAGACCGAGCTCTTTGAGCTGCTTCGTCATTTCGTCCATGTTGGAGTAAGTCCATTCTGCAGGAGGTGTGCCGTTCTTGATGGCAGCGTTCTCTGCAGGAAGTCCAAAGGAGTCATAGCCCATTGGATGCAGGACGTTGAAGCCCTTCATTCTCTTGTATCTGGCAAGTACGTCACCGATGGAATAGTTACGTACGTGTCCCATGTGGAGTTTTCCGGATGGGTACGGGAACATCTCCAGTACGTAGTATTTCTCTTTGTCAGCATCCTCTGTTACTTTGAAGGAATTGCTGTCTTCCCACTTCTTCTGCCACTTCTTTTCAATTTCTCCGAAATTGTATCTTTCTAACATCGTTTTAAGCCTCCAGCTTCTCTACATCCAGGATCTCACAGTCGCCCCAGATCTTCTCAAGGTTATATTTATCACGCATATCGTTACTCATAATATTGACGATCACATCGCCATAGTCCATCAATATCCAGCCTGTGGACTCATGACCTTCTACGCCTTTAGGGAAAATACCTTCAGGCTCCAGAACGTCTTCGACGTAATCCACAAGAGCACCAAGCTGTCTACCCGTGCCTCCTGTTGCCAGCACGAAATAATCCGCGAATGATGATTTTGGCAGAATGTCGATTATTTTGACATCGATTGCTTTTTTGCTCTCAAGCTGTTTCGCTATCTTGAGGGCCATTGATTTTGATTCCGTCATAAATTATCTTTCTCCTTTAAATATTTCAGTGCATCGATCGTATCCTGATCGATAAATGCGTCCTTTGATTTCAGAAACCTGACAGTTCCCTCAAGGGATAGTCTGCAGGCTTTATCCAGATCTTCATAGGCAGCCTCCCGGATCTTATCCACGCCGGGATAATGTCTTCCGGGCTCTATGGCATCTGCAATGAAGAGGATCTTCTCCATAAGAGACATATTTGGTCTGCCTGTGGTGTGATAGGAAACCGCGTTGATGAGTTCGGGATCATCGATCTCAAAAACCTGCTCCATGGCAGCCGCTGCGATCTTGCTGTGGGCGAGATTCGCGTTCCCTTTGTATCTTGCAGGCACTTTGAGCGTGTTTATGTACATGTCCATTGCCTGAGGCGAAAGGTTTCTGTATGCGTCGTGAAAAAGCGCTGCAAGTTCTGCTTTTGACACGTCTGCTCCGTAAACGCGGGCAAGCTTTGCGGCTTCCTCCTTCACGGCGTATGTATGTTTCAGCCTCGACTCTTTGAGATTCTCCTTTAGAAACTCTTCAAGCCGTTGCACTGTCTCATTCTGTTCGATCATCTGAATAAAGTTCTCTTTCGATTATGTAATTCTTTACTGCCTCGGGAACGAGATCTGTGAGGTCTCCTCCCTCTCTTGCGATATCGCGTATCTGTGTCGATGACACGTCGATCTGAGTGTTGTGTATGCCTACTACAAAGGTGCCGTACGTATCCCGCAGATACTCCATGCATTTCCGGAGTTCGTCATCTCGGTATCCGGGACGCGAGCCGACGATGAAAGAGTAGTTTCTCAGAAGTTCTTCTGAGTTTCTCCACTTCTCGATCATGAGGAGCGAATCCGTTCCCGTGATGAAGAAGAGTTCATCATCAGGATAGAGAAGCCTCATTTCTCTCATGGTCAGATATGTGTAGGACACTTCACTGGAATGGATCTCGAAATCGGATACTTCAAGATGCGGCTCATCCTCTATCGCAAGACTGACCATGGCAAGCCTGTCTGCTGCAGGAGTCACTTTCTTTCCCTGCTTGAAAGGCTGCTGCCTTGCCGGTACGAGTATGACCTTGCTCAGGTCACACTGCGTAACGGAGTCTTTCGCAAGTCCTATATGTCCTTTGTGGATGGGATCGAATGATCCGCCGAATATCCCGATCCTGCCCATTATTTTTCTTCCTTATCAGCAAGCCTGAGTCCAAGCTCTTCCAGCTGTGCTTCGTCAACGATTCCAGGGGCCTCGCTGACCATACACTGTGCGTTCTGGTTCTTAGGGAATGCAATAACCTCTCTGATGGATTTTTCTCCTGTCAGGAGCATTACGAATCTGTCAAGGCCGTATGCCAGACCGCCGTGAGGTGGTGCTCCGTATTTGAAAGCTTCCACGAGGAATCCGAATTTCTCCTGGATCTCGTCGTCGCCCATGTTGAGAGCCTTGAACATATCTTTCTGCATTTCCTGATCGTGTATTCTGATGCTCCCGCCGCCCAGCTCGACACCGTTGAGAACGATATCGTACGCGTTCGCTTTGCAGGAATGAGGATCTGTCTTCAGAAGTTCAGCGTCTTCGTCTCTCGGTGATGTGAACGGATGGTGCATTGCGGACCATCTGTCTTCCTTCTCGTCGTACTCGAAGAGCGGGAAGTCCACGACCCAGAGGAAGTTGAACTGGTTGTCGTCCAGAAGTCCCATCTGTCCTGCGATATGTCTTCTCAGGAATCCGAGGGAGTCGAAAACGACCTTGTTCTTATCCGACACGATGAGGATCAGATCGTCATTGGATGCTCCCATCTTATCAGCGATCTGTCTGAGCTGTTCCTGGCTGAAGAACTTGTTTACGGATGAGCTGATCTCATCTGCTACCTTGATCCATACAAGTCCCTTTGCACCGTAGCTCTTCACATCGTGTGTCAGCTTATCGATTTTCTTTCTCGTATAGAGAGGTGCTCCGCCTGTGATGCAGATACCTCTTACGCTTCCGCCATTAGCAATTGCATCTGTGAATACGGAGAACTCGCAGTCCTTTACGAGATCTGTGATATCCTGCAGTTCGAATCCGAATCTTGTATCCGGCTTGTCGCTGCCGTAACGCTCCATGGCTTCGTCCCATGTCATTCTAGGGAACGGAGTCTGCAGGTCGAGACCTTTGAGCTCCTTGAATACTCTCTTCATGAAGCCTTCCTGGATCTCGATGACATCGTCGATGTTCACGAAGGACATCTCCAGGTCGATCTGTGTGAATTCCGGCTGTCTGTCTGCTCTCAGGTCTTCATCTCTGAAGCACTTTGCGATCTGGAAGTATCTATCGGTACCACCTACCATCAGCAGCTGCTTGAATGTCTGCGGTGACTGCGGCAGCGCATAGAAATGGCCCTGGTTGACTCTGGATGGTACGAGATAGTCTCTTGCTCCTTCCGGAGTTGATTTGATCAGCATCGGTGTTTCGACTTCTGTGAAGCCGTTCTCTGCATAGTAGTTTCTGGCGATGTTCGTGAGCTTCGCTCTGAATGCCAGGTTGTCCTGCATCTTTTTCTTACGCAGGTCGAGATATCTGTATTTCAGTCTCAGGTTGTCGTCTACATTGTCGTCATCCTTGACGTAGATCGGTGGAGTCTCTGACTTGGAATAGATAACGAGATCTTCTGCAAACACTTCGATGTCACCTGTCGGAAGATCAGGGTTCTTGGATTCTCTTTCTTTGACAGTACCTGTCACACCGATAACGAATTCGCTTCTGAGTGAATCCGCCTTGTTGAAAAGCTCTTCCGGGATGTTATCATCAAATACGACCTGTGTAATTCCTGTCTTATCTCTGATATCGCAGAAAATAAGTCCGCCCAGGTTTCTTCTCTTCTGTACCCATCCGTTAAGAATAACTTTTTCGCCTACATTTGATTCTCTGAGCTCACCGCACATGTGAGTTCTTTTTAATACTTTCATGTCTTTGCCCCCGATCGTATTATTTTAATGAATTTATGATTTCTTCCATTGGAACTTCTATCTGTTCACCGCTTTCCATGTCCTTGATGGCAAAGCTGTTTCTCGCAAGTTCGTCTGCGCCGATGACGATGGTCTTCGCTGCGCCGATCCTGTTGGCGAACTTGAACTGGTTCTTGATGTTTCTGCCCATGACGTCCATCTGGACCTTGATGCCTTCTGACCTCATGTCCTGCATGAGCTTCAGTCCTGCGCCTTTGGCTTCCTCGCCCATCACGGCGATGAAGACGTCTGCATCGGAAGGCTCCGGTATCTGTGCTCCGCAGGCTTCCATCGTGAGCAGCAGTCTTTCCTTACCAAGTCCAAAGCCTACGCCCGGCGTTTCCGGTCCGCCCACTTCTTCTACCAGGTGGTCGTATCTTCCTCCGCCGCAGACGGTGCCCTGTGCTCCGATAGCGTCTGTCACGAACTCGAATGCTGTCTTCGTGTAGTAGTCAAGACCTCTTACGATGCCCGGATCTACCTCATATGTCACGCCGAGAGAATCCAGGTTCTTCTTCAGATCTTCGAAGGCCTCTCTGCAGTCATCGCAAAGGTAATCCAGCATGACCGGTGCGCCCTTGACCAGCTCCTGACATACAGGGGATTTGCAGTCCAGGATCCTCATCGGGTTCTTATTGTATCTGTCCTTGCAGGTATCGCACAGCTCATCGTACTTCGGCTCCAGGAATTCTCTGAGGGCCTTGCGGTGCTCCTTCCTGCAGACAGGACAGCCAACGCTGTTGATCCGAAGTGAGATGTCCGTGATGCCCATCTTCGTCAGGAAATCCTGTGCCAGAGCGATGATCTCGGCATCTGCCAGCATGTCGTTGGAACCGAATGTTTCCACGCCGAACTGGTGGAATTCCCTGAGTCTTCCGGCCTGCGGCTTCTCGTAACGGAAGCACGCCGTGTCGTAATAGAACTTGTTAGGCTGAGGACCCGCGAACAATTTGTGCTCCACGACGGAACGCACGACTGGAGATGTGCCCTCCGGCTTGAGTGTGATGTCTCTGTTGCCGTGATCCTGGAAGGAATACATTTCCTTCTGGACGATATCTGTCGTATCACCCACACCTCTCTGGAACAGCTCTGTATGTTCGAATATAGGGGTCCTGATCTCCTTGTATCCGTAGAGCTCACAGAGATCTTTGAATTTATTCTCGATGTAGTGCCACTTATATGCCTCTTCCGGCAGTAAGTCTTTCGTGCCTTTTGGCGCTTTCGTAAGCATTATTTACCTCCGATGCTGCGGACTCCGAAGAATCCTTTGTTTTTTCTATCTATCATTTCGTCTATGCGATCGATATATATCTCGTAATTGGATACGTTGGCGACGCGTTCAAGCCTGTTTTCTTCCGGGAAGTAGACCTTGCTGATGCCCCCTGCACCGAGTGCCAGGATGGACTGGTGCTCTTCCATGATGCGGACATTGTAGACCGACAGCTTATCGTCTCTGCAGTAACCGATGTTCTCCGTGTTGCCGGACGTGTGTTTCTGACGGTAGAGATAGTAAGGTCGGTATCCCTTCTCCCTCAGTGCGGCCATGGCGCTTCCCAGCATCTTCTCCCGAAGTTCTTCCTGCTTGTAGTTGAAGTTCTCATCCATCTCCTTGAGCCTGGAAGCTCTCTTGACGGCGAGGGTATGCAAAGTGATGTTGTCTGCTCCCAGCCGCAGGATCTCATGGATGCTGTGATCGAAATCCTCCAGAGTCTCCTCCGGGAGACCTGCGATGAGATCGGTGTTGATGGACACTAGATCGTATTTTCCCGCCCTCTCGAAGGCTTCATAGATCTGCTTCGTGTCGTGACGCCTTCCTATGAGCTCGAGGGTGCTGTCCTTCATGG
>CAMNNV010000003.1 GCA_946546075.1 uncultured Bacillota bacterium
ACCATGGAGAGAGACATCGCGGCGAAAGTGTACGAGCAGTACGGTGTGATACTGGCAGGGATCGGGATCTATTCCATGAATACGCAGGATGACGAGATCGTGGCGATGCGTTCCAAAATTACCCACATCATCATGGAACATGAAGGCGTTCTCCAGATCCACGGTTTCTATGTGGACCAGGAGAAGAAGACGATCCAGCTGGATATCATACTGGATTACGATTTCAAAGACAGAAAAGACATGTACGAGCATATCAGACAGGAAATTCAAGAGTTATATCCTGACTATAAACTTGCTATGCTCATGGATATAGATATATAATATACAGTTGTATATTCACAAAGAAAGCAGGAAAGATAAATGGCTGACAAGCAGAAAATCATCAATATTGCAGTGATCGCCCACGTCGATGCAGGTAAGTCCACACTGGTGGATGCATTCCTGAACCAGAGCGGCGTTTTCAGAGAGAACGAAAAGGTCGTGGACTGCGTCATGGACAGCGACGATATCGAGAGAGAAAGAGGCATCACGATTTACTCGAAGAACTGTTCCGTCATGTACGGGGACACGAAGATCAACATCGTGGACACACCGGGACATGCAGACTTTTCATCGGAAGTAGAGCGAATCATCAAGACCGTGGACACCGTTATCCTTCTGGTGGACTCCAGTGAAGGTCCGATGCCGCAGACGAGATTCGTCCTTCAGAAATCTCTGGAACAGGGACTGAACCCGATCCTTCTCATCAACAAGATCGACAAGAAAGATGCCCGCATAGCAGAAGTAGAAGACGAAGTTCTGGAGCTCTTCATGGACCTGAACGCCAACGAAAAGCAGCTGGACTTCCCGACACTCTACGGCATCGCAAGACAGGGCATCGTAGTATATGACCCTGCAGATGTGGAGAACATCCAGATCGGCGAGGGAGAAACGAAGATAAAGAAGAGTGCCAGAGGCATGGCAGGCCTGGACATCACGCCGCTCTTTGAGACGATCATCAAGCACTGCGACGCGTATCCGGATAAGGACGCGGAACCTTTGCAGCTGCAGATCAGTGCGCTGGCTTACGATGATTACATCGGAAGACTGGGCATCGGAAGAGTCACCAAGGGTGTGGTCAAGGCGGCACAGACCATCGCCGTATGTGAGGGCGACGGTGAAATCAGACAGAGGAAGATCAACCAGGTATTCGTATACAGAGGCCTCGGACGCGTGCCCGTCGACGAGGCGAGGGCGGGAGACATCGTAGTCGTTTCCGGAATCGCGGACATCTCCATCGGAGAGACCATCTGCGACCCGGCAGCACCGGATCCCCTCGAGATGATCCACATCGAAGAGCCGACACTGAGCATGAACTTTATGGTCAACAAATCGCCATTCGCAGGCAAAGTCGGCAAGTACGTGACATCCCGCCACATCAGGGAGCGCCTGATGAAAGAACTGGAGGTAAACGTCGGACTCCGAGTCGAAGAGACGGATTCCACCGACAGCTTCAAAGTATCCGGAAGAGGCGAGCTGCACCTTTCCATCCTCATCGAAAACATGCGCCGTGAAGGCTACGAACTGGCAGTCTCAAAGCCTGAGGTCATCATGAGAAGAGGCCCGAAGAACGAGGTGCTGGAGCCGATGGAAGAAGTGGTCGTCAGCGTGCCGGATGAATACAGCGGCTCCGTCATAAGCAAGCTCAATGTCCGCAAAGGTATCATGAGGGAGATGCAAAGTGAGAACGGCTACACCCGCCTGTCATATCTTGCGCCGACCCGTGGTCTTCTGGGATACAGAAGTGAGTTCATCAACGACACGAGAGGTGAGGGCACCATGGTCCGCCGGTTCGAGTGCTTCGGCGAATATGCCGGTGACATCCCACAGAGGACCAATGGCGTTGCTATCGCCCAAGAAGAAGGCGTCACGACACCGTATGCCATCTTCAACATCAGCGAACGTGTCCAGATGTTCGTTGAGCCGGGCGTGCATGTATACGAGGGAATGATCGTAGGCATGAATGCCAGAAGCGATGACATGGTAGTCAACCCGTGCAAAGCCAAGAAACAGACGAATATGCGTGCTGCGGGAAGCGATGAGAACATCAAACTTGCTCCGGCCAGAGTCTTCACACTGGAGGAAGCGCTGGAGTTCATAGATGATGACGAACTCGTGGAAGTAGTACCTGACGATATAAGACTTCGCAAGAAACTTTTGCATGAACTGGAAAGACGCAGAAGCGGCAGGAATATCAAGTAAACCATGAAAGGAGATCAGACATGGGAAATGGTGTTATAGGTAAGATATTGTATTTTTGGATATTCATTATAGGCGCACTGTTTTTCGCAAAGGTGCTGCATTTCGTGCAGACTGACAGGCAGCTGATCATCTTCCTCATCGCCGTAGCTGTAGTGTATATTGTCTGGAATATCGCAAGGGAGATCGGTAAGAGAAGACGTGCCGACAGAGAATGGGCTGAAGGCAAGAACAAAGCTCCGGTGCATAAAGGGCAGAGCAAAAAGAAGAAAAGGTAATATGTTTGTGCTGCGGTGACGTCCTCATCGCAGGCGACCATGCCGACTTGCTCACAGAAAATAGAACCCCAGAGAAACTCGCCTCGATACATTGAGGGCTCAGACAGTCTCTGGGGTTTATCTATTTTCTGGGTTCGCTTCGCCGGAGGCCGCGGGCTGCTCTTGCGGAATGTCACGCAGCACAAACAGAGCTCACGAGAGGTAATAATCCCTGGGAGGGGCCGGCTAAAACTTTTTGAGAAAAATCATACGATGCTTTTAGTTAGTCGTTCAACTCCTGGCACATACTAAAACCATTTAAGAAAAACCGAACGATAGTTTTAAACCAACGCTCAGTTCCTGGCGCATACTAAAACTATTTGAGAAAAATCGGACGATAGTTTTAAACCAGCGCTTAGTACCAGGTTCTTGCTAAAACTTTTTGGGGAAAACCGAACGATAGTTTTAAACCAACGCTCAGTTCCTGGCGCATACTAAAACTATTTGAGAAAAATCGGACGATAGTTTTAAACCAGCGCTTAGTACCAGGTTCTTACTAAAACTATTTGAGAAAAACCGGAGAATAGTTAAGAGAGACAGCGGAAGAGTAATACCTTTCCTGCTATATACGAGAAAAGGTATTACCGGAAATCATTATTAACTGCAGCAAATTGAAATTATCAAAAAAAGGTGTTGACAGATGCCAGTGCATGTATTATTGTACTAAGTAGTTAATACAGTAATACACTTCAAGAACCGAGTATAGAAAAGGAGAGTTGCTAATGGAATGGTTTTTTAAGAATGGCATCCCGATCTATACGCAGATAATCGATGAGATGACGATGAGGATAGCGAGTGGAGCATATGCTCCCGGAGACAAGCTCCCTTCGGTGCGTGAGCTGGCGATGGATGCGGGGGTGAACCCCAATACCATGCAGAAAGCAATGGCTGAGATGGAGCGAAGAGGCCTTGTGTTTTCGGAGAGGACGAGCGGAAGGTTCGTCACGCAGGACGAGAACGTACTCAGGAAACTTCACGAAGACCTGGCCAGAACGTATCTTAGTGAACTCACTGAGAAACTGCAGAAGATCGGTATGGACAGAGACGAGATCAGAAATGTCGTAGACAGCTGGCTCGCAGAGGATAATCAGGAGGTGTAGCATGGCGAGAATAGAGATAGAACATCTCACGAAGATGTTTGGGAGCCGGATAGCTTTGGAAGATGTGAGCCTCTCTTTGGAGAAGGGGCAGATCGTGGGACTTCTCGGACCGAATGGCAGCGGCAAGACGACGCTGATAAAGACTTTGAATGGACTTCTCACACCGACCCACGGCAGTGTGAGGATCAATGATATGACGCCCGGCGTTGAGACGAAGAAGCGCGTGGCATATCTTCCGGACAGGACAGCGCTGCCGGAGCACATGACGACTTTGCAGCTGATGGAGCTGTACGCGGATTTCTTCGCAGACTTTGACAGGCAGAAGGCAGAGGCCATGGCGGAGGACCTTGGGATCGATTTCAACCAGACCCTCAAAAAGATGTCGAAGGGAACGAAGGAGAAACTGCAGCTGATACTGGTCATGGCAAGAAAGGCAGACGTGTATCTGCTGGACGAGCCGATCGGCGGTGTGGACCCTGCAACGAGGGACTACATCCTCAAGACGATCATATCGAATTACAATGAGGACGCTGTCGTGGTGATCTCGACACATTTGATCAGCGATATCGAATCGGTCCTCGATGATGTGGTCTTCATAAAAGATGGTAAGCTCGTTCTCCACAAGACAGCCGAGCAGATCAGAGAAGAAGACGGTAAGAGCGTCGATCAGCTTTTCAGGGAGGTGTTCAGATGTTAGGCAAACTTTTGAAATATGAGATACCCGCACTTGGCCGCAAACTGATCCCTTTGTATATCGCGTGGCTTGTGGCATCGGTGCTTCTGGGGTTCGCAGTAGGCGAGACGGTCGCCAAGCCTGAGATATTCGTAGTGATCTCCGCACTCATCTATTCCATGGTAACAGCAGCCGTCGTGGTGATGGCCGTCATCCTGGTGGTGCAAAGATACAGGCAGAGCCTGCTGGGAGATGAGGGGTACTTCAATATGGTGCTCCCTGTGACTTCGCTAGAGCATATCGCGAACAAAACGATCTCGGCTCTCATCTGGGTCGTCATCTCGGTCGTTGCAGCAGCTCTTTCGGGACTGTTGATCGCATTGTCCAGCGGAGCATTGAGTTTCAGAGAACTGTTCAGTATGGACATGTGGGCAGAGATCCTGAAAGGATTGGATCTCGGAGGCGTTGCGATATCCATCGAGTTTATAATTCTCGCGCTGCTGAGCGCGGCAAAGAGCATCCTTGCGATCTATGCGGCTCTTACCATAGGACACCAGGTCAGCAGGAGAGTATGGCTCGCTTCCATCGGGGCATATATCGGGTTCATGATCTGTGAATCTTTCGTAGGATGGGTCGCGATGCTGATATCCGGGAATATGGAATCTCTGATGATGAACGGTCCCTTCGCATCACAATCGTTCATGGCGATATCATTTGCCACGACGATCCTCCTCGGCGCAGCTTACTTCTTCCTCTGCAATTACTTCATAGGCAAGAGGCTGAACCTGGATTAAGAATCAAAAACAATAAAACGGCGGTCCCGCTGGGGATCGCCGTTTTCGTATCCATTTTTAGTAGTGCATCAGCACCGGCATGTTCACCTTGACCTGGTCGAACAGGCCTTTGATCTTGTCCTTCGGCATGTTGACGCATCCGTGGGAACCGTTCGTCTTCCAGATGTCACCGCCGAATTCTGTCCTCCAGTTGGAATCGTGAAGGCCGATGCCGTTCGGTGTAATGCCCATCCAGTACTTGGCTGGGACAGCGTATTTGGTACCGTCTGCATTCGTCCCGTGCATCGTCACATCTGTAAGTTTGTTCTTCAGATACCAGGTGCCCTCCGGAGTCGCTTTGCCTTTTGATTTATCTCCGGAAACGACGGAGCAGCGGAACTTGTTCTTGCCATTCACGTAAAGGGTGACGCGCTGCTTCCCAAGGTCCACGTCGATATACGTATCGCCGATACCATCCTGGTATTCCGTGAAGCCCGTGTTGCTGTATTCCGGTTTGCGGCTCACGTCTTTGCCTGATTCGAGATCTTTTTTGAGCTTCTTGACTTCAGCTCCCTGATCGATCGTCCATCCATATGTGCCGCCTTTGACGGTGACGGTCTGGCCTTCAAAGGTCTTGATGGTCCTCTTGATGCCCACGTTGTTGTACTTGTCCGCCATGCCCTTGACGAATGTCTCGATGCCTTTGTTGTTGATGTCACCGGATCCGTCGGTAGCATAGAAGCTTGCCAGATCTTCAGGGGAGATGGTAAAGGTGGAATCTCCCATCTCGTAGGTGATCTTCTGGCCGAGACGTTCTTTGCAGAAGGTCTGATATGCTGCGAGCTGCGGATCGTCTGAAAGAACTTTTGGCTGTCTGTAGTACTCTTCTTCGCTGTATGCCAGGCTCGTCTTGCCGGCTGATATATTCTTCACTACGGCATCGAAGAACGCGTTCTTATCTACGTCCGTTCCGTATACTTCTTTGACGATAGGGAATTCCGGATTTGACACATCCACATAGGCATCGTGACCCGGGACGACATCCTCACCCTGCTCCAGGAAAGAAGAGGACATGACTTCTTCTTTGAAACTGTTGGAACATGATTTTACCGTATGCTTCAGGTCAACAGAGACCTTCGTGTCGAGGTAGTGGTTCAGGGCCGCCAAGACGAAATTGTCTTTTTTGAGGTTCTCGAACTGGCTGTCGAGATTGTAGACGCAGCCCAGACTCGTGTAGGAACCCAGTTTCTTGCCCTCTTTATCTGTGACCGTGAACTCCTGATGGTTCCATTTGTTGGTCAGTGTTTTGGCCGCCTCTTCATATGTCATGTTGGAACAGTCCACGCCGTTCAGCGTGTAGTTCTTGCCGAGATTTTTGGCGGTGTAATCATCGGATTTCATGTATGCATATCCAAGGCCTGCAGCAGAACCTGCGGCCACAAAGATAACGATGAGTAAACCAATCAAAAACTTTTTCATGCATATTCCCCCTTGTACTAGATATAGTATAAATTCTTGAGATGCATTATTCAATACTACGAAATGAAATAATAAGTAGGATTATTTACACCTTTGACAGATAGTGATAAACTAAAAAACACGTAAGGAGAAAGAAAATGAGCGGATTTACCCATCTTCATGTACATACTGAATACAGCCTGCTGGACGGCGCGTGCCGCATCAGCGATGTCGTCTCCAGGGCGAAGGAACTGGGGATGGATTCCCTTGCCATAACGGACCATGGGGTGATGTTCGGCGTGATCGATTTTTACAGGGAATGTCTGAAGCAGGGCATAAAGCCGATCATTGGATGTGAAGTATACACTGCAGCCCGTACGAGATTCGACAAGGATGCAGATAAAGATAAGAGGATGGGACATCTGATCCTTCTGGCAGAGAACAACGCGGGATACAAGAACCTCATGAAGATCGTTTCAGAGGGCTTCCGCAACGGCTTCTACTACAAGCCGAGGATCGACAGGGAAGTGCTCAGAAAGTACAGCGACGGCATCATCGCACTCTCGGCCTGCCTCGCAGGCAAGGTCCAGAACCACCTGCTCAACGGCGATTACAGCAGCGCCAAAGAAGAAGCGCTTGCCATGGAAGAGATCTTCGGCAAGGGCAATTTCTTCCTGGAACTCCAGGACCAGGGCCTCGAAGAGGAGATGCGGATACTCCCCGACATGAAAAGGCTCCACGAGGAAACGGGGATCCCGTTCGTCGCTACCAACGACGTGCACTATGTGAGACAGGAGGATGCCTTCACCCAGGACGTACTCATGTGCATCCAGACAGCATCCACCATCGATGAGCCTGACAGGATGCGATTCACCGGTGACCAGTACTACCTCAAGTCCGAAGATGAGATGCGCAAAATTTTTGCGAATATACCGGAGGCCTGCGATAATACGAAGAAGGTCGCGGACCGATGTGATGTCACATTCACCTTCGGGCAGCTGCACCTGCCTGACTTCAAGGCGCCAGACGGCATGAGCAACCCGGAGTACCTGAGAAAACTTTGCAGTCAGGGACTGGAGCAGCGCTATCCGGACGTCTCCGCAGAAGAGAAAAAAGCTTTGGAAGACAGGCTGGAATATGAGCTTACGACCATAGAGAACATGGGCTATGTGGAGTATTTTCTCATCGTCTGGGATTTCATCAATTACGCCAAGAGCCAGAAGATCATGGTGGGACCGGGAAGAGGTTCTGCAGCCGGCAGTATCGTGGCATATACGCTGCGGATCACGGATATCGATCCGATCAAATATGGCCTGATCTTCGAGCGATTCCTCAATCCTGAGCGAGTCAGCATGCCGGATATCGATATCGATTTCTGCGCGGAGAGACGTGGGGAAGTTATCGATTACGTTACAAGAAAGTACGGCAGCGACAACGTTTCCCAGATCGTTACCTTCGGGACCATGAAGGCGAAGCAGGCGGTACGAGATGTAGGACGCGTGCTCAACGTGAGCTATGCACAGACGGATGCCATAGCCAAGGCGATCCCGAACGCACTCAAAATGACCCTGGATAAGGCACTGGATACGAGCCCGGATCTCAGGGCGATGTACGACAGCGATGAGGTCGTAAGAAAAGTGATCGATACGGCGAGAGCCATCGAAGGCATGCCGCGTCACGCATCGACCCATGCGGCCGGCGTGGTGATATCAAAGGCAGCGGTGGATGAATACGTTCCGCTGTACATGGGTGATAAAGGACTGGCCACCCAGTTCAACATGACGACCATCGAGGAGCTGGGACTTCTCAAGATGGACTTTCTGGGGCTGCGAAACCTTACGACCATAAGGGATGCCCTCAGGATGATCAAAGAAAACCACGGTGTGGAGATCGACTTTTCCGCGATGGATTACGACGATCCGAAGGTCTATGAGGCGATCGCCAAGGGAAATACCCAGGGTATTTTCCAGCTTGAAGCGGCGGGCATGACATCGTTTATGAAGAACCTGAAGCCGGACTGTTTCGAGGATGTAGTGGCGGGGATCTCCCTCTACCGGCCGGGACCGATGGCTTCCATACCGACTTACATAGATAACAAGAAGAACCCGGATCACGTCCAGTATATCGATAAGAGCCTGGAGCCGATCCTCGGCGTGACATACGGATGTATGGTCTATCAGGAACAGGTCATGCAGATCGTAAGAGATCTCGGCGGCTATTCCTACGGCAGATCCGACCTCGTGCGTCGTGCCATGAGTAAGAAAAAGATGGACGTCATGCTCCAGGAGAAGGAGTACTTCATCAACGGCAAGACGGACGATGACGGGAATGTGGAGATCACAGGCTGCGTGAGAAACGGCGTGCCGAAGCAGGCGGCAGAAGAGATCTTCAATTCCATGGTCAGCTTCGCCGAGTATGCTTTTAACAAGTCCCATGCGGCAGCCTACGCAGTAGTGGCTTATGAGACGGCATACCTCAAAGTGCATTATCCTGTGGAATACATGGCAGCACTCATGACCAGTGTCATGGGCGACGCCAGATCCATATCGAACTATATGAGAAACTGCACCGAGATGGGGATCGAGGTCCTGCCTCCTGATGTGAATTCCAGCTTCAAGAAATTCACCGTAGAAGACGGCAAGATCCGGTTCGGCCTTCTGGGAATAAAGAACGTGGGCGAGCAGGTGATCGATGCCATCATCGAGGCGAGAGAAGAGAAGGGAAGATTCAAGGATATATTCCACCTCATCGAAGAAGTGGATATACGAAGGATGAACAAGAAAGCCATGGAGAGCATGATCAGGGCCGGAGCTCTCGACAGCATGAATGACAATAGAGCAGCCATGCTGGGAGTCTACGAAAGCCTCATCGAATCCGCTCAGCAGAATGCGCGCCACAACATAGAGGGGCAGATGTCCCTGTTCCAGATGGCGGCAGATACCATGGAGAGCAGCAGGACCATGAATGTTCTTCCGAACGTGAAGAATTTTGATAAAGAGACACTCATGGCCCTCGAGAAGGAAATGCTCGGGGTGTACATATCCGACCATCCTTTGCGTGAGTATGAAGATAAGATCAAGAGGATGGCCACCGTCACAGCCAAAGATCTGGCGGAGGTCCTCGAAAACGAAGAGTCGGGCCGTGTGGACGATGCGATCTACGATGGTATGAAGGCCCGCATGGCAGGTATCATCACTTCGAAGAAGAACCTGATCACGAAGAACAACAAGATGATGGCCTTCGTGGACATGGAAGACCTCTACGGAGGCGTCGAAGTGGTCGTGTTCCCGAATGTGTACGAGCGGTGCTCCGAACTGATCAAGGATGATTCCATCGTAGGGATATCCGGGACCATCAACTTCAAAGAAGGCGAGGTGCCGAAGCTTCTGGCAGACAATATCGTATCCCTCAAAGATATGGAAGTGCCGGAGGAGAGAAAAGGCGGCGCACCAAAAGAAAGCGGCGGGACGCCAGCAGGACCGGAAGGTCTGATAAAGATCAGGGTCCCGCAGGAGGCGGCTGACAATGTGCCGGCGCTTCTGGAACAGCTCAAGGCTGTCATGGCAAGACATCCTGGTGGATACCAGAGCATCGTTTATCTGCCGGACGGCAGGTCCTTTAGGACAGACAGGAAACTCTGGGTCGATCCCGATGAGAAGTTCCGGGAAATGATCATAAGGATAGTAGGCGAAAATAATTATAAAGGTTAGGAGAAAGCAACATGAAGAGAATTGGTGTACTATGCAGTGGCGGAGATGCTCCTGGCATGAATGCAGCCATCAGGGCAGCAGTAAGGCAGGCGCTCAGTCTTGATATGGAGGTGTTCGGCATCGTCCAGGGGTATGAAGGACTTCTGGATGGTGAGATCAAGTCGATGCAGTGGAGAGATGTCGGGGATATCCTCCAGAGAGGCGGTACCATACTCAGGACGGCCAGAAGCGCAAGATTCAGAACGGAAGAAGGGATGCAGCACGGACTGAAGATGCTGGAGACGTTCGGGATTGAAGGCCTGGTGGTCATCGGCGGAGACGGATCTTTGCATGGAGGTTTGGAACTTTCAAAAATGGGCGTGCCGGTGATGGGTGTGCCGGGAACGATCGATAACGATCTGGCGTACACGGATTTCACCATCGGATTCGATACGGCGGTCAACACCATCCTCTCGCTGATCTGCAATATCAGAGATACTTCCTCCGCACACGACAGGACCACGGTCATGGAGATCATGGGAAGAAGATGCGGCGATCTGGCTCTCTACGCAGGACTGGCAGGAGGCGCAGATTCCGTACTGGTACCGGAAGTGAAGACAGATATCAACGAAGTCGTAAGAAAGGTCCTGGAGGGACAGCAGACGGGCAAGCTCCACAGCATCATCCTGAGAGCGGAGGGCGTGGAATTCAGTTCCGATGAACTTGCCGGAAGGATACAGGACGTGACGGGAAGAGATGCCAGAGTCGTGGTACCGGGCCACATCCAGAGAGGCGGTACACCGACGGCGAACGACAGGATCCTGGCCAGCCTGACAGCCAGCAAGGCGGTGAAACTCCTGTACGATGATGAGCCGTCCAAGGCCATCGGCACCGTAAGAGGCGAGATCATCGCCATGGATCTTGAGGAAGCTCTGAATGTTGAGAAGACATTCGATATGGATATGTACAATCTCGTAAACACCCTTTCATAGGGTGTTTACTTCTCTTTTTTGAGAGGTTCGCCCACACGAAGGCCGAGATCGTTGCCGAGCACGCTGCCGAAATTGATGATATTGTTTCCGAATTTCGCACGGATATCATCCATGGCGCGCTCCGCTTTCTCGCCTTTTTCGGATGAGACGTTTTCGCTGGCGAAGAGGGACAGCTGCTGCGCCTGATCTTCGTCGCAAAGGTTTATGCCGGTGATCGTAAGAAGCCGGATGGGCTTCTGGATATCCCAGGAGTTCTCTATGATAGACACGGCGGTGTCGGCGATGACTTCCGCAAGGTTCGTAGGGTTGTCCAGCTGGACCTGCCTGGAGATCGTCTTAAGGTTTGGATCTTTGATGTCCACCTTGACGCCGAAGCATTTTACCTTGTGTTTGCGCAGTCTCGTAGCAACCGTGTCGGACAGGCCTTTGACGGCAACGCGGATGTCTTCGATGCCTTCCAGGTTTCTTCTGAAAGTGGTGCCGTTTCCTACGGACTTTATTTTCTCCCGGTGGTCGTATCGTGATACCGGTGTTTCATCCAGGCCCAAAGCATAATCGCGGATCACTCCGCCCTGCTTGCCGAGAAGGCGCACCATAGCATCCCGGTCAGAGCAGGCCAGATCGCCGATGGTGTTGACGCCCACATTCTTTAGCTTCGCTGCCGTCGCAGAGCCGACGAAGAACATTTCTCCCACATCCATGGGCCAGAGAAGATCCCGGAAATTATCCCTTGAGATGACAGTGGTCGCATCAGGCTTCTTGTAGTCGCTTCCCATTTTGGCGAAGATCTTGTTGAATGAAACGCCGGCGGAGAGGGTAAGGCCCAGTTCCTGCCGGACCCGGCTGCGGATCGTATCAGCTATCGTCTTACCATCGCCAAAGAGCCGTCTGCTGGCAGTGACGTCCAGCCAGGATTCATCGACGCTGAAGGGCTCCACCATATCGGTATATTCGAGATAGATCTTGTTGATCAGTTTGCTGTAATGTGAGTATTTATCGTGATGAGGAGGAACGGTCCTGAGATCGGGGCACTTTTTTCTTGCCTGCCACAGCGTCTCGGCCGTGACGACACCGTAGGCCTTGGCCAGATCATTTTTGGCAAGGATGATCCCGTGCCTGTCGTCTACACTTCCGCAGACCGCCATAGGCACGTCCTTAAGCTCCGGGTAGTCAAGCAGCTCCACGGAAGCAAAAAAAGCATTCATATCACAGTGAAGTATCGTCCTGTCCATCTCCAGCCTCCTCATATAATATGATTATACATTAGTTCAAAAATATTTGGGTCTCTTTATTGCTCCAAAGATGCTAATAACCTTTATTTTATAGGGCGGTTTATGGTATAATGACTATTCAAAGAAAGGAATATAATATGTTACAAAATCTTAACAAGTCGCTCCGCAAGGCTATACTGATCGTTGGGGCTGCGATAGTGATATACGGTATCATTGAAGCGGCAAATGAAGAACAGAAGGAAGCCAACGACGGCTTCCAGGAAAAAGAATTTGACGATATCTGGTAGAGGAGCGCAATTAAATGAGAGTACTTACAATAATAAGCGGAGTGCTGATGGCACTCACAGGACTGTTCTGCTTCATGAATCCGGGGCAGACTTTTCTTGCACTGGCATTTATCATTGGACTGGTAATGATGCTGAACGGTGCGATACATATGCTGGCATACGTGCTGGGACGAGGACTGAACAACAGAGGCGACAACAACGGATGGATCCTTGTTGATGCCATAATCACATTCCTGCTCGGCGCACTGATCCTGGGGAATCAGCTCGTTGCTGACACATCGATCCATGTTGTGTTCGGCATGTGGCTGCTTGTTTCGGGTGTCCTGAGACTGGAAGCTGCCACAAGGATCAATTTCAAGATCAAGAAGTCGAACTTCGTCGTCACACTCCTCACGGGTATCGTTACGACACTTCTCGGACTCTTTGGATTCGTAAACCCACTCGTTTCCGTCGTAGGCACCATCGTGCTTCTCGGAATGTTCCTTGTGATGCAGGGAATCAACGTCATCGAGCTGGGAATCAACATGCCGCATGAGAAGAAGTCATACATGAGGATCTACCGCAAACAGAGAGATCCGATCAAAATAACAGAAGAAGACGAAACACCTGAAGCTGTTGCAGCAAGGCTGAGGCAAAAGGCAGAAGAAAAGGAACTTGAAGCTATCGCCAAGGTTGAAGTAAAGACAGAAACGGGAGCAGATATAGATGGATCTGTATGATGTTTGCATAATCGGAGGAGGAGCCTCAGGGCTCGCAGCAGCCGCATCGCTTGATGGGTCTGCCGATGTATGCATTCTTGAGAAGAATGAGAAATGCGCAAGGAAGCTCCTTGCAACAGGCGGAGGCAGATGTAACATAACGAACATCCATGCACCGGGAAAGGAAGAGACCATCACTTTTTTCAAAAGTCTGGGCCTCTTTCTTCATCATGATGAAGATGGCAGATACTACCCATACTCCAATCAGGCTGCAGATGTGGCAGAGATCCTTCTTTCGGCTGTTTCAAAAAAGAATACGAAAGTATACACAGGATTTTCCGCAGGCAGTGTGAGGTACGATGCAGCTGACGGCGGGAAATTTTTTGTTTCTGACGGCGAAAAAACTATCGCATCCCGCAGGCTCATCCTGGCGACAGGAGGCAAATCCTACCCGCAGTTTGGAACTTCCGGTGACGGCTTCCGGATCGCAAAGAGTCTGGGGCACACGGTAAAGAGAGTGTATCCGGTCCTCGCTCCGGTAGAATGCGCAGATATGCCGGAGCTTGCGGGGATACGGGCCAGAGGACGCGTGAAATTATATAAAGACGGTCAGGAGATCGACAGCTCCGAAGGAGAGATCCAGTTCACCAAGACAGGTCTTTCGGGCATATGCATATTCGATCTGACTCTCAATATCAAGGCAGAAGAGGGAGAAGATCCACGCAGTGCAATGAAGCGGTTCGAGATCGGAATGGATCTTGCCCCTGATATCACAGCGGGCGAACTGGAAGGACGCGGATCCTCTTTTGGCATCGTCACGGGAAGGCTGGCAGCTGTGGTACCGCCGGAGAAACTCAAGGATTTCAGACTGAGAGTAAGCGGCGTGGGCGGCTGGAAAAATGCCCAGTGCACGGCAGGAGGCGTGAGCCTGGAGGAAGTGGATACAGACACCATGGAGTCACGGCTCATCCCGGGACTGTATTTCACGGGAGAGGTGCTGGACATCCAGTACAAATGCGGAGGATTCAATCTGCAGAATGCCTGGAGCACAGCGATGAAGGCAGCACGCGATATCAATAGTAAATCAGAGATCAGGTGACATGAGATACAGGATCGATCAGATAAAAATCAGACCGGGAGAAGATAAGGACACCTTCGCGCGGGCCATAAAGAAAAAACTGCGGCGAAGGGACCTCAAGATCTCGGATATCGAGATCCTGAAGGAGTCCATCGACGCAAGGAAAAAACCGGACGTGAGGCTCGTGTATTCCCTGAGCTTCGAGTGTCCGCAGAAGCTGGATCTTCCGGAGCACAGGAGGACTGAGTACCGCCCGCCTTTTGGAGAAGAAGAACTCCGGGAGATGAAACGTCACTCCTTTGGGAGACCTGTTGTGGCAGGATACGGACCTGCCGGCATGTTCGCGGCGCTGATGTTGGCGAAGTGGGGACTTGCGCCCATCGTTGCAGAGCGGGGCGAGCAGGTAGAAGACAGGGTGAAGTCCGTGGAGACTTTCTGGGAAACGGGCAAGCTGGACACCGAATCGAACGTCCAGTTCGGAGAAGGCGGAGCAGGGACATTCTCGGACGGCAAGCTGACCACAGGTGCGAAGGACAAGAGGAACCGATTCATCCTGGAGACCTTCGCAGAGGCAGGTGCAGACCCAGAGATTTTATATAAACAGAAACCGCATATCGGCACGGATAAACTGAGAGGCATCGTGCGGAGCATGCGGCAGCAGACCATCGAAATGGGAGGAGAATTCCTCTTCTCCACGAAGCTGGTGGACGTGCTCACGGACGAAAAGGGGAGTCTGACAGGCGTCGTTCTTCTGGACAACAAGACGGGAGAAACGAGGACCGTCGAGACGGATTGTCTGATCCTTGCCACAGGCCACAGTGCTGCAGATACATTCAAGATGCTCTACGACAAGGGCATGAAGATGGAGCAGAAGCCGTTTTCGGTAGGGGTGAGGATCGAGCATCCTCAGGAGAAGATCGACAGAGCCCAGTATGGTGATCCCGAACTTGCCAAGGTGTTGGGGCCGGCGGAATACAAGCTGAACCACAGGTGCAGAAGCGGCAGAGGCGTGTATACCTTCTGCATGTGTCCGGGAGGCCGGGTCATCAATTCCGCATCGGAGACCACGGGGATCGTCACCAACGGCATGAGCATGAGCGCAAGAGACAGCGGGACGGCAAACAGCGGACTTCTGGTGGATGTACGGACAGAAGATTTCGGGTCGGAGCATCCTCTCGCGGGAGTCTGGTTCCAGCGAAAATACGAGAAACTTGCCCTGGAAGCTGCCGGGAGCATGCCGCAGATGCCGAAGACGACATACGGCAGATTCAGAGAAGATCCGGAGGACAACGTGCGCAGATGTCTGCCGGGATTCGCAGCAGATTCCATCATCGAAGCGATGCCGCATCTTGGCAGGAAGCTGCAGGGGTTTGATGATGAAGACAGCATTTTCACAGGTGTGGAGACGAGAAGTTCATCACCGGTGAGGATCTGCAGAGATGAGAAAGGCATGAGCTCCATCCGCGGGATCATGCCGGCAGGAGAAGGCCCGGGATATGCCGGGGGGATCATGTCGGCAGCTGCCGATGGGATAAGGACAGCCGAGAAACTCGTGCTTTCAAGGCTGGTGGAAATAAAAGATAAGGAGAAACAGATTTGACAGGACCGAATCACGAAAACAGTGAAATGATCAGAGTCAGCATCGATGAGACGGTGGACAGAGCCGAGCTCTTCGGTGGAATGGATAAGAATCTCAAGATGGTAGAAGACGAATACGGTGTCGCCGTCATCCAAAGGGACAACGATCTTCTCATAAAGGGCGAACGTCCGCAGGAGGCCGCAAGGGTCATCGAAGAGATGATGGACGTCCTCGACAAGCATGAGAAACTCGATGAGCAGAAGATCAACTACATCGAGGACCTCGACAAAGAAGGAAGGTCGTTCAAAGACGAAGCACCGGGGCGCAACGTGATCTGCTTTACCCATGATGGCAAGCCCCTCAAGGCGAAGACGTCAGGACAGGCAGGCTATGTGGACACCATAAGAAAAAAGGATGTCGTCTTCGGGATAGGTCCTGCCGGTACAGGTAAGACGTATCTCGCTGTGGCCATGGCCGTCAATGCTCTGAAGAACAAGGAGATCAACAGGATCATCCTGGCAAGACCTGCCGTGGAAGCGGGGGAGAGGCTGGGATTCCTTCCGGGAGACCTTCAGGAGAAGGTGGATCCGTACCTCAGACCTCTTTATGATGCCCTTTATGACATGCTGGGGAGGGAGACGGCTGCAAGGCTCAAGGAGCGCGGCACCATAGAGGTGGTCCCTCTCGCATACATGAGGGGAAGGACTTTGGATAATTCGTTCATCATCCTTGACGAGGCGCAGAACACGACGCCGGAACAGATGAAGATGTTCCTTACGAGAATGGGCTTCGGCTCCAAGGTGGTCATCACCGGCGACATTACGCAGGTGGACCTGCCGAGGGGCAAGAGGTCAGGTCTCATCGAGGCCCAGAGAGTGCTCAGAAACGTCAAAGAAATCGGCTTCTGCTACCTCAAGGACGTGGATGTGGTAAGGCACCAGCTCGTCAAGAAGATCGTAAATGCATACGAGGATTACTACAGGCATAACCCGCCTGCAGAGGACTAGAAGGAGAACAGATGAGGATCCTATACAACGACGAACAAGAAAAAATCAGCAGTGAGCTTCTGGCTGTCTATGAGAAGGCAGCATCGATCTGCGTGAGCATGGAAGGACTGGATCCTGAGGACATCGAGATCAGCCTCAGCTTCGTAGATGGCGATGAGATCAGGACGCTCAACAGAGAATACAGAGGCGTCGATCAGGTGACAGATGTGCTGTCATTTCCTCTGATCGAAGACTTCAGCGAGATCGGGGACGCCCCGGAGGGGGAACTCTTCCTGGGAGACGTCGTCATCAATATGGACAGAGTAAGAGAGCAGGCAGAAGAGTACGGCCACTCTTTTGAGAGAGAAGCGGTATACCTCTTCGTGCACAGTGTTTGTCACCTCCTGGGATTCGATCACATGGAGGAGGAAGAAAAGAAAGAGATGAGGCAGAGGGAAGAAGAAGTCATGAAACTTCTCAGCCTCGAAAGGAGTTAGTCATGGCTGTAGATATGGAATTGGCAAAGCAGCTCTATGAAATGGCTGCGGAAGCAAGCGAGAATGCTTATGCACCGTTCTCCGATTTTCACGTAGGCGCAGCGCTCATAACATCCAGCGGCAGAGTGTACACGGGTGTCAATATCGAGAACTCATCTTTTGGCGCGACGATCTGTGCAGAGAGAACGGCGTTCGTCAAGGCGATCTCCGAAGGCGAAAGGGATTTTGATGCCATCGCAGTATATGCAAAGGGTGCGGAGTCTATCCCGTGCGGTATCTGCAGGCAGTTCATGTTCGAATTCGCTCCGGACATCGCAGTGATTACCGGGGTAGATGAAGACCATCTGAATATAAGGACTCTGGGAGAATTGCTGCCGATAGGGTTCAAGCTCGAAGGAGGAAACAAGTGAAGACGGGATTCGTAGGGATAGTAGGAAGACCAAACGTGGGCAAATCGACGCTCCTCAACGCTATTTTGGGGGAGAAGATCGCGATAACAACGGAGAAACCTCAGACCACGAGAAATACGATACGCGGTATCTATACACATTACGCAGAAAACGAAAATGAAGAGGATATGCAGCTGATCTTCATCGATACGCCGGGCATACATAAACCGAGGACGAAGCTCGGGGAGTTCATGACGGATTCTGCCATCGGCACATTCAGCGAAGTGGATGCCATCATCTTTATCGTCGATGATGAGCTCAGCGCAGGCCCGGGGGACAAGTATATCCTCGATCTTCTGACGAAGGTGGATACGCCGAAGATCCTCGTGATAAACAAGATCGACACCATGGATCCAGAGAAATACAAACGTATCTACGATGAGTATGACAACATGGGAGTGTTCGAAGATATCATAGGGACAGCCGCCAAGACAGGCCTCAATGTGGAGGACGTCATCAAATCTGCAGCGAGCTTCATGGAGGAAGGACCGATGTACTTCCCGGATGACATGGTGACGGAGCATCCGGAGAGATTCATCGTCAGCGAGATCATCAGAGAAAAGGTGCTCCTCTACCTCAGAGACGAAGTGCCTCACGGCGTCGCGGTAGAGATCGAAAGCTTCAAAGAAGAGAAGGATATGGCAAAGATATCGGCGGTCATCTATTGCGAGAAGAAGTCCCACAAGGGCATGATCATCGGCAAAGGCGGACGGAAACTGAAGGGCATAGGCAAGAGCGCAAGGGAAGAGGTCGAGGCTCTTCTCGGCATGAAGGTCTATATGGAACTTTGGGTCAAGGTAAAAGAACACTGGCGTGACAGCGACATCGCGCTGAGCAATTTCGGATATAAGGACTGACGGTGATGCGTACAGAAACGGAAGGGATCGTATTAAAAAGACGGAAAATCAGCGAGAAGACGCAGATGATCACTCTTTTCACGAAGGAATTCGGCAAGATAACGGCCGGGACGAACCTTACGGAAGGAAGAAACCGCGGTATGCCTGCACTGCATGCTTTCACCTACGGCAGGTATGAGCTCAACAAGAGCAGGGACAACTATTTCATCAACAAAGCGGAGACGGTCAAGAGCTTTTATCCTCTGGCAGAGGATCCGGATAAATTCTTCCACGCAAGTTACGTTCTGGAATTTACGGACAAGGTCCTTGCAGAGGAAGCGCCGGAGCCCGGAGTATACGGTGTATTAAGGGATTATCTGGAGCTTCTCACCGAGAGGAAGAGGGGCCTCGGCACCTTGGTGCTGGCGTATCAGGCAAAGGTGATCGACTATCTTGGTCAGGGTCCGGAGCTCGAAAGATGTGTCATATGCGGTGAAAAAAAGGAAGCGGATGCATTCAGCATATCCGATGGCGGGATCATGTGCGCAGACTGCCACAAAAATATGGAACAGCAGCACCTTGAAGTACCGGCGGAGACATTGATTTATAGTACAAAATTTGGTATAGTTAACGTGCTGAAATATTTTAGGGCCAATCCGATGCGAAGCCTTGAAGGCATCGCATTGAGAGAAGATACTGGTAAAGAGCTGCAGAAGCTCATAAGGGCATATGCAGCATACTATCTTGAAGCCTCAGATCTCAAAAGTGAAGAACTGATCTGAGAAGTTAAAGGAGGTAACACAATGGAGATCACATTAGAAAAGATCGAACTGGTAAAGGACAGAACAGGGGTCACTTATGCAGAAGCGAAACAGGCTCTGGAAGAGGCTGACGGCAGCGTTGTAGACGCAATAATCGCTATCGAAGAGTCAGTCAACCTGGGAGATAAAAAGTCAAGCGGTATCGGCGCTAAGACAGAGGCAGTCGTAGGCGCGATCAAAGAACAGGTAACGAAGGGCAATGTGTCCAGGATCAGAGTCAGAAGAGAAGGCGAGCTTATCCTCAACGTACCTCTCAATGCCGGTATTATCGGACTCGTTATCGCCCCTATCGCTTCCGTTGCAGGTATCGTTGCAGCATTCGGATTCAAATGCACGATCGAAGTTGTCAAAGAAGACGGAACGATCCTCGATATCAGCGATGCAGTAACAGATGCAGTTGGCTCCGTTACAGAGAAGGGAAGCGCAGCAGCTGCAGCAGCAAAAGAAAAGGGCGCTGAGTTCTATGCTAAGGGAAGAGAAATGGCAGAGGACGCAGTAGAGAAGGCTGGAGATGCTAAGGCTAAGGCTGAGGAGAAGGCTGAAGAAGTCAAGGCCAGATTCAAGGACGACGACGATGACGATGATGAAGCCGAAGAAATAGCCGAAGCAGTTGAAGAAGCTGAGGAAGAAGCAGAAGAAGAATAAAATAAATTGAGATAACGGAGAATGAACATGAGCACAGAAACAACAATGGAAAAGATCACAGCCCTGGCGAAGAATCGCGGATTCATATTCCCGGGATCGGAGATCTACGGTGGACTTGCGAATACGTGGGATTATGGTCCTCTCGGTGTTGAACTGAAGAACAACATCAAGGATGCCTGGAGACAGAAATTCGTGAGAGAATCAAAGTACAACGTAGGCCTTGATGCGGCCATCCTTATGAACCCGCAGACATGGGTAGCATCAGGACACGTAGGCGGATTTTCGGATCCTCTTATCGACTGCAAGGCATGTAAGTCAAGATTCAGAGCAGACCAGCTGATCGAGGAATACATGAAGGCGAATGATATCAACGAGGGGCCTGTAGACGGGTGGTCTAACCAGCAGCTCGAGCAGTATATCGAAGATCATGAGATCGTCTGTCCTGACTGCGGTAAGAAAGATTTTACCGGGATCAGACAGTTCAACCTCATGTTCAAGACATTCCAGGGTGTTACAGAAGACTCCAAGGCAGAGATCTATCTGAGACCGGAAACTGCTCAGGGAATCTTCGTTAATTTCAAAAACGTACAGAGAACATCAAGAAAGAAAATACCTTTCGGTATAGCACAGGTGGGAAAATCCTTCAGAAACGAGATCACACCGGGCAACTTCATCTTCAGAACGAGAGAGTTCGAACAGATGGAACTGGAATTCTTCTGTAAGCCGGGCACAGAGCTCGAATGGTTCGCATACTGGAAAGAGTACTGCGCAGACTTTTTGAAGAGCCTTGGACTGAAGGAAGAGCACATCAAGCTCAGAGACCACAAGCCTGAAGAACTGTCACACTACAGCAACGCCACTACGGATATCGAGTTCCTGTTCCCATTCGGATGGGGAGAACTGTGGGGCATCGCATCGAGAACGGACTTCGACCTCAATGCACACATGAACACTTCAGGTCAGGACATGAGCTATCTCGATCCTGAGACAAACGAGAAATACGTTCCATACTGCATCGAGCCATCCGTGGGCGTTGAAAGAATGCTGCTTGCATTCCTCGTCGACGCATACGACGAAGAGACGATCACAGACGGTAAGGGCAAAGAAGATACAAGAACAGTCATGAGACTCCATCCTGCACTTGCACCGTTCAAGGCAGCAGTACTGCCGCTGTCAAAGAAGCTGGCGCCTGTAGCAGAGCCTATCTATGAGGAACTGACGAAGTACTTCAATGTTGATTACGATGCAGCAGGATCGATCGGTAAGAGATACAGAAGAGAAGATGAGATCGGCACACCATTCTCCATCTGTGTCGACTTTGATACAGAGTCAGACGGATGTGTCACGATCAGAGACAGAGATACGATGGATCAGGTGAGAGTCCCTGTAAGCGAAGTAAGGGGATATATCGAAGAGAGATTGAGATTCTAATCACACCACTAATGTAATGCTATCATAAAAAGGAGAGAATGTATTATGGGTAAGTTTGTTTACTCCTTCAATGAAGGATCAAAAGACATGCGCGACTTGTTGGGCGGCAAGGGTGCGAATCTGGCAGAGATGACCAAGATCGGTCTTCCTGTACCTTTCGGATTCACGATCACTACAGAAGCATGCAACAGGTATTACGAAGAGGGTCAGAAGATCGGCGATGACATCGTTGAAGCTATTTTCGAGAAGTTGGCTGAACTCGAAGAAGTATCAGGCAAGAAATTCGGCGACGTCAACAATCCTCTGCTGGTTTCCGTAAGATCAGGTGCTAAGATTTCCATGCCGGGAATGATGGACACGATCCTGAACCTTGGTCTTAACGATGTTTCCGTTGAAGGACTTGCGAAACTTACAGAGAATCCTAGATTCGCATACGACAGCTACAGAAGATTCATCCAGATGTTTGGAGACGTTGTAATGGAGATCTCCAAGTCAAAGTTCGATGCGATCTTCGATGCACAGAAAGAAAAGAACGGCTTCACATACGACGTTGAACTTACGACAGAAGACCTCAAGGTCATCATCGAAGGATACAAAGAACTGGTCAAGGCAGAAATGGGAAGAGACTTCCCGCAGGAGCCTAAGGATCAGCTGATGGAAGCTGTAATGGCAGTATTCAGATCATGGAACAACGAAAGAGCGATCCTCTACAGAAAGCTCAATGAGATCCCTGACAGCATCGGTACTGCAGTAAATGTACAGTCCATGGTGTTCGGTAACATGGGTGATACTTCCGGTACAGGCGTAGCCTTCACAAGAAATGCTGCAACAGGTGAGAACGCACTCTTCGGAGAGTTCCTGGTAAACGCACAGGGTGAAGACGTAGTAGCAGGTATCAGAACACCTCAGCCGATCAAAGAAATGGCTGACGCATTCCCTGAAGTATATGCTGAATTCACAAGAATCGCAGATCTTCTCGAGAACCACTACAGAGATATGCAGGACATGGAGTTCACCGTTGAAAGAGGCAAGCTCTTCATGCTCCAGACTAGAAACGGTAAGAGAACGGCTCCTGCAGCAGTCAAGATCGCAGTTGACATGGTAGGTGAAGGCCTCATCGACAAGGAAACTGCAGTTTCAAGAATCGAGCCTGCACAGATCGACCAGCTCCTGCACCCAATGTTCGATGCAGATGAACTGGCAGCAGCAGAGAAGCTGACAAAGGGACTTCCTGCATCACCTGGCGCTGCAACTGGTAAGATCTACTTCAACGCAGCAGACGCTGAAGCAGCTGTAGCTAACGGCGACCCTGCTATCCTGGTAAGACAGGAAACTTCACCGGAAGACCTGGCAGGAATGGTAGCAGCAGAAGGTATCCTGACGCAGAGAGGCGGCATGACTTCCCACGCAGCAGTAGTTGCAAGAGGAATGGGTAAGTGCTGCGTATCAGGATGTGCAGAGATCAAGGTAGACGAAGAGGGCAAGACTCTCACGATCGGCGATAAAGTATTCAACGAAGGCGACTACATTTCACTGGACGGAAGCAAGGGCGAAGTTCTCAACGGACAGGTCAAGACCGTTCCGCCAACACTTTCAGGCGACTTCGGAACGATCATGGGATGGGCTGATGAAATCAGAACTCTCAAGGTCAGAACAAACGCTGACAACCCTAGAGATGCACAGCAGGCAGTAGACTTCGGAGCAGAAGGCATCGGCCTTTGCAGAACAGAGCACATGTTCTTCGAAGAAGAAAGAATCCCTGCAATCAGAAGAATGATCCTCTCAGATACAGAAGAAGAGAGAAGAGAAGCACTCAGCTTCCTGCTCCCATATCAGAAGAGCGACTTCAAGGGCATCTACGAAGTTATGGGCGACAGACCTGTAACGATCAGACTCCTTGACCCACCTCTCCACGAGTTCATTCCTCAGACTGACGAAGAACTCAAAGAGCTGGCTGAGACGATCGGCAAGCCATACGAGAAGATCAAGAAGACTGCAGAAGAACTCCACGAGTTCAACCCAATGCTCGGCCACAGAGGATGCCGTCTTGCAGTAACATATCCTGAGATCGCTGAGATGCAGACAGAAGCCATCATCATGGCTGCTATGGAAGTCAGAAAAGAGCAGAACCTCGACGTCATCCCTGAGATCATGATCCCACTCGTAGGAAACGTGAAGGAACTGGCTGATGTCAAGGCAACCATAGTCAAGAAGATAGAAGAAATCTTCGAAAGAGAAGGCGAGAAGTTCGATTACCTCATCGGAACAATGATCGAGATCCCTAGAGCAGCCCTCACAGCTGATGAGATCGCTCAGGAAGCAGAATTCTTCTCATTCGGAACAAATGACCTTACGCAGATGACTCTCGGATTCTCAAGAGACGACACTGGTAAGATCATCAAGGAATACAGAGACAAGAACATCTTCGAAGAAGATCCGTTCCAGTCACTGGATCAGACTGGCGTAGGCAAACTGGTCAAGATGGCAGCAGAACTCGGAAGAGCAGAAAGACCGAACATCAAGCTCGGTATCTGCGGCGAGCACGGCGGCGATCCTAAGACCATCGCATTCTGCAATGAAGTAGGACTCAACTACGTATCCTGCTCACCATTCAGAGTACCTATCGCAAGACTGGCAGCAGCCCAGGCAGCGATCGCGCAGAAATAGACTGGCGTAGGAGTCGGTGACGCGGCTTAGTCCTCGTCGCTGGCGATCATAACTACTCACTCACAGAAAACAGAACCCTGAGAAAACTCACGATCGCAGATCGTTCAGACAGTTCTCAGGGTTTTGCTGTTTTCTAGCTCTATTCGTATATGCTTGTGAGCGCTCCTGCGGATTGTTATATTGAACGACCTTAGTGCTTAAAAGGTTCTGGCTTGGTAGCAACACGGTATGAAGCCGTCCTCGCCGGTGGCGGTTTGATTGCTTGATCAGAATGAATAGAACCCTGTGCGAACTCGCTGCCAAGGCAGCTCAAACAGCGCACAGGGTTTTTCTATTCTTTTTTCTCTCTTCGCGTGAAACCTGAGTAGTGGAGTCGCGAACGGGTGAGAGGCGACC
>CAMNNV010000004.1 GCA_946546075.1 uncultured Bacillota bacterium
GCTCAAGAACAAGTATACCAAATTAGAATATCTATGTAAAATATTTTTTCTTTCTTTGGCAAAAAATAGTTGAATGATTCGTCACAGTTTATATCATAATAATAGCAGTAATTGTCTAAAAATACAAACTATTTGTAAATCTTTATTTATAAAAGAAATCGCTTCTTCCTTATGGTATAATCTATAGGAAATTTTGATTAGAGGTAAGGAGGCATAAGCCGGAATGATAGATCTTAAGAAATATAAACATATACATTGTATTGGTATCGGAGGAATCGGCCTTTCTGCTGTTGCAGAGATCCTTCTCTCCAGGGGCTATGAAGTATCAGGCTCCGATATGAAGGAGAGCGAGATGGCTGACAAGCTCCGTTCCCATGGTATCGATGTGCACGTAGGACACGATGCAGCCAACATCGAAGGGGCTGATCTCATCGTGTATTCTGCTGCCATCAGCATGAGCAATCCTGAGCTGGCCAAGGCGAAGGAACTCGGTGTTCCTGCCATCACAAGAGCTCAGGCGCTGGGTGCTCTCATGCAGGAATACGATAACAGCATCGCGATCTCAGGTACCCACGGCAAGACGACGACTACGGCCATGGTATCGCTGGTCCTCAGAGATGCGAACCTGGATCCTACGATCCTGGTAGGCGGCAATCTCTCAGAGATCGGCGGTAACGTCAAGGTGGGAACGAAGGAGTATTTCGTTACGGAAGCTTGTGAATACATGGACAGTTTCCTCAGTCTCAAGCCAAAAATCGAGATCATCCTGAACATCGATTCCGATCACCTGGATTACTTCAAGGATGTGGATCATATCGCAAGATCCTTCGATAAATTCGCAGGCCTTGTTCCGGAAGACGGAGCGATCATCGCCTACGATGCGAACCCGTTCGTCAAGAGCGTCATCGAAGGACGCCCGAATGCCATCACATTCGGACTTTCGGAGACCTGCGACTACTTTGCATCGGACATCGAATTCTCCAGCGAGGGAATGCCGTCCTTCACAGCGAACCACGGAGGCGAGAAGCTCTGCAGGATCAGCCTTTCGGTACCGGGAGAACATAACATCCTGAATGCACTTTCGGCCTTTGCATGTGCACATATTTTGGGAGTAGAGCCTGACGCGATCGCTAAGACGCTCGAAGGTTATACGGGCACCCAGAGGAGATTCGATCTTCTCGGCAAGGTCAAGGGCGGTATCAAGGTCATCGATGACTATGCGCATCATCCGACGGAGATCAAGGCGACGCTGGCAGCAGTGAACAAGATGAAGCACGGCAAACTGTGGTGCCTTTTCCAGCCGCATACGTATACGAGAACGATGGCACTGATGGACGAGTTTGCCGGAGCATTCGCAGAGGCAGATGAGGTGGTCCTCGCTGAGATCTACGCGGCAAGAGAGAAGAACATCCACAAGATCACGTCATCCCAGCTCATGGAGAAGATCCTGATGCAGGATCCGGACAAGAAGATCAGCTGTATAGAGGATTTCGACGAGATGGCGAAGTACGTATATGAGAACGCTTCTGAGGGGGATCTGATCCTCACGATGGGCGCAGGGGACATCTACAGAGTAGGTGAGAAGATCCTGGAACTTGATAAATAGGAGATTAGGAGATTAGGTATGACATTCAACGAATACGAGAAGGCAGAAAACGAAAGACTCAAGAGAAACATAGAATACCTCGAGAACGGTGTGAACTTCATCGATATCCGCACGGCATACATCGATGAAGGCGTTGTGATCGGCAAAGGAACGACGATCTATCCATGCGTCGTCATCGAAGGTGATACGGTGATCGGCGAGAACAACGTGATCGGACAGAATTCCAAGATCAGGGATTCCAAGATCGGAAGCGGCAACAACATCGAGAGTTCCATGATTTTCGAGAGCGAAGTCGGTGACGATAACAAGGTGGGTCCTTTCGCATACATGAGACCGAACAGCAAGGTAGGAAACGGCTGCAAGGTCGGAGACTTCGTGGAGATCAAGAACTCCACAATGGGCGACGGTGCGAAGGCTTCACATCTCACATATATCGGCGATTCCGACGTTGGAAGCAAGGTCAACCTTGGCTGCGGCGTTGTTTTCGTAAATTACAACGGCAAGACGAAGTCACGAAGCGTTGTGGGTGACGGAGCATTCGTAGGATGCAATGTCAACCTGGTAGCACCGGTGAACGTAGGCGAAGAAGCCTACATCGCAGCCGGGAGCACCGTAACAGAAGACGTTCCTTCCGGAGCACTTTTCGTCGCAAGAGACAGAGGTGTCACGAAAGAAGGATGGGTCGAAGAAAAAGGCATATTAAAAAAGTAATACTTCTTGGAGCAGGGGAGAGAAATCATGAGAAAGAGTTTTTTTTCGGAGTACAAGATTTTTAATGGTAATTCCCACACGGCACTGGCAGAAGAGATCGCATCACTGATGGGTAAGCCACTTGGCAAGTCGACGGTCAGCAAGTTCAGTGACGGTGAAGTATCGGTCAGCATCTGGGAAACGGTGCGCGGCGCGGATGTTTATATCATCCAGTCGACCTGTGATCCCGTAAACGACAACATGATGGAACTCCTCATAATGATCGACGCCATGAAGAGGGCTTCGGCCGGCAGGATCACGGCGGTCATGCCGTATTACGGCTACGCCCGTCAGGACAGGAAGGCGAAGGCGAGAGATCCGATCACAGCGAAGCTGGTAGCCAATATGATCGAGGCTGCGGGAGCAGACAGAGTGCTGACGATGGATCTTCACGCTTCACAGATCCAGGGATACTTCGACATCCCGGTGGATCATCTCCTCGGCATGCCGATCATCAAGGATTATTTTGCAGAACAGAATATAGACAACATGGTCATCGTTTCTCCGGACCACGGCAGCGTGCCGCGTGCGAGGAAACTGGCTGAGCCGCTGAACTGTCCTATCGCCATCGTCGATAAGAGAAGGCCTGAGCCGAACAAGAGCGAGATCATGAACATCATCGGTGAAGTAGAGGGCAAGAACTGCATCATCATCGACGATATGATCGATACTGCAGGGACTATAACGAATGCGGCAAATGCCATCAAGGATATGGGAGCACTCTCCGTGAGAGCAGCAGCGACCCATGCCGTTTTATCCGGTCCTGCCATCGAACGCATCAGAGATTCCGCCATCGAAGAGCTGGTGCTCCTCAACACCATGCCGATCCCGGAAGAGAAGATGCTGGACAAGATCAAGGTGCTTTCCGTGGCTCCGCTCTTCGCAGAAGCTATGAACAGGATCCACACGAACGAAAGCATGAGCAGACTCTTCACCATGAAATAAAACGCAGGAGAGAAATATAGAATGTTTGTTATCGCAGGTCTGGGAAATCCCGGCCGCAAATATGAGAATACACGTCACAATATGGGGTTTCGCGTCATCGATGAGCTGGCAGAGAGAAACGATATCAAAGTCAGCAGGCTCCGTCACGAAGCCCTGACAGGAGAAGGTTTCATCGGCGGCCATAAAGTCATGCTGGTGAAACCTCAGACTTTTATGAACCTCAGCGGCAGATCCATTTCCAAGATCGTAGACTACTATGATGTGGATCTGGAGGAACTTCTCGTCATATACGACGATTTCGATACGGATCTCGGAGCTATCCGGATCCGGAAGAAGGGCAGCGCAGGAAGCCACAACGGCATGAAGTCCGTAGTAGAGGAGCTGGGCAGCGGAGATTTCCCGAGGATCCGAGTCGGTATCGGCGGCACAGGAGATAAGGACTGGGTCGGCTTCGTCATCGGCAAGATGAGCGAAGAAGAAGAGAAGCTGACAAGTGAAGCCATCGAGAAGGCGGCGCAGGCCGCTGAAGTATTCCTGAGTGACGGCATAGACATATCCATGAACAGATTCAATCAGCGAAAAGAGAAAAAGAAAAAGGAGCCGGATGAGCAGGAAGGGAATGATTAACATAGCGGGTGCTTCCGAAGGAAGGATCGCACCCATCATATCGCACATCTTAGGTGACAGGGAGAGCCAAAGCCTCGTTGTCGTGCCTTCGATCACGAGGGCGCGCCGTCTGGCTGTGGATCTTTCTTTTTTTGATACCCGAAAGGTCTACGTGCTCCCGGCAGAAGACGAAAGTCTGATGCAGTATGAAGCGCGAAACAAAGACGACCTGTTCGAACGCCTCAGGATCCTCGATGCTCTCGTTTCCGGGGAGAACTGCATCGTCATAGCACCGGTGATCTCCGCCATCAGGAAGCTCCCGCCGGCAGAGGACTACGGCACAGACAGCATGCTCCTCACGTTGGGAGAAGACATCGATCTTGAAGATACCGCGCGCAGACTTTACAGGATGGGATACGAGCGGGTGTCCATGATCGAGACGAGAGGAGAGTACAGCATAAGGGGCGGCATCCTGGATATCTTCACGCCGTCTGCAGAGGCGCCGTACAGAGTGGAGCTTTTCGACACCGAGGTGGATTCCATCAGGACCTTCGATATCGAGACCCAAAGGTCCGACGAGGCTCTCGGAGAGATCAGTATCGGCCAGTGCGTCCAGCTGATCAGGGACGAGGCGTTTTTCGCAGAGGGAAGCCGTAAAATCGAAAAGGCCTACGATAAGCAGATAGGAAAGCTCCTCAAGAAAGAAGGAAACAGCGAGACTGTTTACGAACTGAAGAAGCGCAAAGGCCAGCTGATGGAGTACGCAGATAACATGGTGAATCTGCAGTACCTGGAGAAGCTGCTGGGATATTTTTGCGATAAGACCGATTATATCTGGGACTACATGCAGGAGCCGGTAGTCTTTATCGATGATCCTGCCAGGATCCTGGAGAGCTTGGAAGTGTACGAGAAGGAGCTGGCGGCCGACATGGAGTCGATCCTGGAGTCCGGAAGAGGCATCGGCCAGGATTTCACTCTGATCTCAGGGACCGATGACTACTACAGGCTGTACGACTCGAAGGGCTATATCTTCACACCTTTCGTTTCGACGATCAAAAATGCGCCGTTCCTTGACAGGCTGGTGGAAGTGAATTCGAGACCGGCTCCGTCTTTCAACGGCAGGATGGACGTTCTGAAGCAGGAACTTGAGAATTACATCAGCCAGGGATACCAGGTGAACATCGTCTGCAGCAGCGAGGAGAAGATCAAAAACGTCCGCGAATTCCTTGAGATGGAGGAGCTCAAGGGCATCAAGATCCTGCAGGGTACCATTACAGGTGGATTCGATTTCCCGGATAAGAAGGTGGCCTTCCTATGGGAAGGTGACATCTTCGGGCAGTCCTACCGAAAGAGCCGGAGGAAGAAAAAGTCCAGAGGCCAGCAGATCAAGAGCTTCAGCGATGTGCAGGAAGGTGATTACGTGGTCCATGAGACCCACGGCATCGGAAGGTTCCTGGGCATAGAATCCCTGATGGTCCAGGGCGTCAAACGTGATTACCTCAAGGTCAAATACGCCGGAGAAGACTCCCTGTATATCCCTGTGGATCAGCTGGGTGCTCTCCAAAAGTATGTAGGCGGCGACGGCATCACGCCGAAGCTCAACAAGCTGACGGGTTCGGAGTGGAAGAAGACGAAGGCGAAGGCCAGGGCGGCAGTGGATGAGATGGCAGAAGATCTCATACGCCTCAGTGCCGCCAGGATGCACGCGAAAGGATACGCTTTCTCGGAGGATACGGTCTGGCAGCGTGAATTCGAAGATACCTTCCCGTTCCAGGAGACAGACGATCAGCTCAGAAGTGCAGAAGAAATCAAAAAAGACATGGAAAAGCCTGTCCCGATGGACAGACTGCTCCTTGGTGATGTAGGATTCGGCAAGACGGAGGTGGCGGCTAGAGCCATGTTCAAATGCGTGGCAGACGGTAAACAGGCGGCAGTCCTGGTACCGACGACGCTTCTTGCGAACCAGCATTACTATACATTAAAAGACCGATTCGAAAAGTTCCCGTTCCGGGTGGAGATGCTCTCCAGATTCCGGACGCCGGCCCAGCAAAAGAAGATCATCACAGATATCAAAGCCGGACAGATCGATCTGATCATCGGCACCCACAGACTCCTTTCGAAGGATGTGGCCTTCAAGGATCTGGGGCTCCTTGTGGTGGACGAAGAGCAGCGTTTCGGCGTAAGACATAAGGAGAGGATCAAGCAGCTCAGGGAGAACGTAGACGTTCTGACACTGTCTGCAACGCCGATCCCGCGCACACTTCATATGTCCCTTTCAGGCATGAAGGACATGAGCACTTTGGAAGAACCTCCGATCGACAGGATCCCCGTGAGGACCTACGTGATGGAGCAGGAAGATCACGTGATCCGGGAAGCCATCGAGAAGGAGATCGCCAGGGGAGGACAGGTCTACGTCCTCTACAACAGGGTCGAAAGCATCGCCTCTGTGGCACGTCATATCGCAGAGCTCGTGCCGGAGGCCCAGGTGGAAGTGGGCCACGGTCAGATGAAGGAAAAGGAACTGGAATCCCTCATCATGGATTTCGCAGAAGGATCGTTCAATGTCCTTGTTTCCACGACGATCATCGAGTCGGGCATCGATATCCCGAACGTCAACACGATGCTCATACTGGATGCCGATCGGTTCGGCCTTGCCCAGCTTTACCAGCTGAGGGGAAGGGTCGGAAGATCGGGCAGGATCGCCTATGCGTACCTGATGTATAAGAAGGATAAGAACCTGACGGAGATCGCCGAGAAGAGGCTGCGGGCTATCCGTGATTTCACGGAGTTCGGCTCGGGCTTCCGGATCGCCATGAAGGATCTGGAACTGCGTGGTGCAGGAAACATTTTGGGAACGGCTCAGTCCGGCCACATGCTCAGTGTGGGATACGAGCTCTACTGCAAGATGCTGGAGGAAGCGGCTGCCAAGGCAAGGGGAGAGGAAGTGCTCCCTGAGGCGGAAGAGACTGTCTTCAGTATCCCTGTTCCGGCCATCATCCCGAAGAGCTACATCGCAGATGAGGTGCTTCGTCTCCAGATGTATAAGAAAATCGCCATGGTAGAGGATGCCGGCGATGAGAGCGATATCACAGACGAGCTCATCGACAGGTTCGGAGATATCCCGCAGGAGACCATGAATCTCATCCGGATCGCCAGGATCAGAGCCATGGCAGCCAAGCTCGGCGTGAGAGAAATCGAGCAGCAGGGCTTCAAGATCATGTTCTATCTCTGGGATCAGATCAAGCTTTCACAGGGCGTCGTGGCGTCCCTCGTAGCCAATTACGGAGAGAAGATCCTGCTGAGCGCCGGAGAGAACCCTTACATCAGACTGACAGCAGGAAGAGAAGAACCGCTGAGCGCCATCATCACCTTTCTGGATACAGCACTGGGAGGGTACGACCAGAAAGTCAGCTGATGTTGGAAATTGAGCCAATGCAAGGCGCAAATCTGCTTGACTTTTGGGCAGTGACAATATAAAATCTCTATTGTATGCAAATTGAATACAGAGGCTGTGACGGAGACAGTAGCCCCGCGTAAGATCCTTACAGAGAGCCCTGCATGAGCTGAGAGCAGGACGGTGAGGCGGCAAGCGAAAATCACTTCTGAGCCTGACACTTCTAGAGAGACGGGATGATGGTCCCGTAATTAGGGTGGTACCGCGGTCAATGATCGTCCCTATGTTTGACATGGGGACGTTTTTCATTAGTTGAAAGGAACAAGAGGAAATGATCAAAAACTTATCAGACAAACCTATCGCTGAACTCCAGCAGGAGCAGGCTGACAGATGGGAATCAGAAGATCTTCTGAGCAAATGCGTCGAGACAAGAGAGGGTAAACCTTCCTTCGTATTCTATGAAGGACCTCCGACAGCAAACGGCAAGCCCGGCATCCATCATGTGATGGCAAGAACACTCAAAGACTCAGTGAACCGTTATAAGACCATGAAAGGTTTCAAGGTCAACCGTAAGGCCGGTTGGGATACTCACGGACTTCCTGTAGAGATCGAAGTCGAGAAGCAGCTAGGCATCGAAGGCAAGAAAGAAATCGAGAAATACGGCATCGCCGCATTCAACAAGAAGTGCAGAGAATCCGTATTCACATACAAAGGTCTCTGGGAGCAGATGACGAAGCGTATGGGCTACATGGTAGACATGGATGATCCGTACATCACTTTGGATGACAACTACATCGAGTCATGCTGGTGGATCATCAAGGAATTCTTCAAGAAGGGCCTCATCTACGAAGGTCATAAGATCCTGCCGTACTGCCCGCGCTGCGGAACAGGTCTTGCTTCCCACGAGGTAGCGCAAGGGTATAAGGACGTGAAGGTCAACACCATCACCGTCAAGTTCCACCGCAAAGATACGGAGAACGAATACTTCCTGGCATGGACCACGACGCCATGGACGCTGGCATCCAACACGGTCCTGACCGTAGGCCCTGATATCGACTACGTCAAAGTCAAGATGCTCTCAGGCGACAACGAAGGCAACATCTTCTACGTCGGCAAGGTCCTGGCAGACAAGGTGCTGGGAGAGGGCACATACGAGATCCTCGAAGAGATGAAGGGTAAGGATCTGGAATACATCGAATACGACCAGCTCATGCCGTTCGTGAAGGCAGACAAGAAGGCTTTCTTCGTGACATGCATGGACTATGTATCCACAGAAGACGGTACTGGTATCGTTCATACGGCACCTGCTTTTGGTGAAGACGACTATCAGTGCGGACGCAAATACGATCTTCCGGTGCTCCAGCCTGTAGACGAGAGAGGCTGCTACACAGAGACTCCATGGAAGGGCCACTTCGTCATGGAGGAAGGTCTCGATGTAGAGATCATCAAGTACCTGGGAGAGCAGGATAAGATCCTCTCCAAGCAGAGAGTAGACCACAACTATCCACACTGCTGGAGATGCGGCACACCGCTGGTTTACTATGCAAGCCCAAGCTGGTACATCGAGATGAGCAAGCTCAAGGACGAGCTGGTAGCAAACAACAATACTGTAAACTGGTACCCTGATTTCGTAGGCGAGAAGCGTTTCGGCAACTGGCTGGCAGAGGTCAAGGACTGGGCTATTTCAAGAAGCAGATACTGGGGAACACCGATCCCTGTATGGCGCTGCGAATGCGGACATCTGGAGTGCATCGGAAGCAAAGAAGAGCTGGTTGAGAAGTCTCTCGAGAAGATCGATACGACCATCGAGCTCCACAGACCGTACGTAGACGACGTACACATCACATGTCCGGAGTGCGGCAAGACCATGAACAGGATCCCTGAAGTTATGGACTGCTGGTTCGACAGCGGAGCTATGCCGTTCGCTCAGAGACATTATCCGTTCGAGAACGCTGACATCTTTGATGATGAACTGTTCCCTGCAGACTTCATCTGCGAAGGTATCGACCAGACAAGAGGATGGTTCTATTCCCTCATGGCCATCTCCACCTTCATCAAGGGTAAGGCTCCTTACAGAAACGTTCTGGTAAACGACCTGATCCTCGATAAAGATGGCAAGAAGATGTCCAAGCATGTGGGCAACACGGTAGATCCGTTCGAGATGCTGGACAAGTACGGCGCTGATGCAACGAGATGGTATCTGCTCCACACTTCACCTGCATGGTCACCAACGAAATTCGACGAGGAAGGCCTCATCGAGATCGTAAGCAAATTCTTCGGTACGCTGAAGAACGTATATAACTTCTTTGTGCTGTACAGCAACCAGGACGATGTGGACTTCAAGGCACTGGACGTACCTTATGCCGACAGACCTGAGCTGGACAGATGGATCATCTCCAAGTACAACAAGCTGATCAAGGACGTAACCGAGTCCATGGACAAGTACAACCACATGATCACAACGAGACTGATCCAGGATTTCGTCAACGAAGACCTGTCCAACTGGTACATCAGAAGAGCAAGAAGAAGATTCTGGGGCGAAGAGATGACAGAGGACAAGAAGTCCGTATACGCTACGACTTACGAAGTACTCGTAGGCGTTGCGAAACTCATCGCACCTTTTGCACCATTCCTTTCCGACGAAATGTATCAGAACCTCACAGGAGAAGAATCCGTACATCTGGCTTACTATCCTGAGGCAGACGAAGCGCTCATCGATGAGAAGGTCGAGGAGAGAATGGACCTCGTAAGAGCTCTGGTAGCTCTGGGAAGAGGAACGAGAGAAAAAGAGAGGATCAAGGTAAGACAGCCTCTGGGAGAAGTTCTCGTAGACGGTAAGTACGAAGCTCTGATCGGCGATCTCGTACCTCTTATCAAGGAAGAACTGAACATCAAGACCGTGAAGTTCGCCGGCAACCTGGAAGAGTACATGAACTACTCCATGAAGCCGAACTTCAGAGTGGCAGGACCTGTTCTGGGCAAGAATATCAAGGCTTTCGGACAGGCACTGGCTAAGGCAGACCCTGCACAGACTGTCGCAGCACTGGACAAGGACGGCAAGATCACTCTGGATATCAACGGTGAGAATGTTGACATAACTTCTGATATGGTTGACGTGAAGATCTCCGCAAAGGAAGGCTTTGCAGTAGCCATGGAAAACAACATCTTCACGATCCTCGACACGACGATCACGCCGGAACTCGAGTCAGAGGGTCTCGCAAGAGAGATCATCTCCAAGATCCAGCAGATGAGAAAGCAGAAGGATTACGAGATGATGGACAACATCAACATCTTCATCGATGCGGATGAGCAGGTGGCTGCAGCCGTTGAGACGCACAAGGATTACATCATGAAGGAGACTCTCGCAGTAAGCGTAGAGAGCAAGTCCGATCTTCCTACAGCAGACATCAACGGTCACAAGACAGGACTCGATGTGGAGAGAGTATAATGAGCACTTCTTTGGATAACCTCAAGAGACTGGCCCAGTATCCGCTGGGAGATCACCAGGCGATCATGGATATGTACATCACAGGAGGCAGATCCATCGAGCATATCAGCATCCGGATGGGCATGGATCCATCGGATGTGATCAACCTTCTGGAAGGGTACGGGGAGCATCTTCTGACTGAAGATGGCCTCGACCTGGACGGATGCGGAAGGCTCAGCAAGCTTCCGAGAAGGATGATAGACGAATACGTGAAACATTTTTATCCCGGCATCGCCAAGGATCCGGTCAACGACTGGATCACGCTGGAGGAGTATCTCAACAGGACCCAGCCGGGATGGGGGATGGCCTGATGAACAAGACAGATCTTCTTGGAATGACAATTGAAGAACTAAAAGCATTTGCCGCGGATATAGGGGAGAAACCTTTCCGCGGCAAACAGTTATTCGGCTGGATAAGCAAAGGTGTCACGGATTTCGACTCCATGACGGATTTTTCGCTGCCGCTGAGAGAGAAGCTCAAAGAATGCGCGTATATCGGCGGCATGGAGGTGCTGGAAGTCCAAAAGGCGGCGGACGGCACGAATAAGTTTCTCTTCGGACTGGAAGACGGCAATGCCGTGGAGGGCGTGTTCATGAAGTACCACTACGGCAACTCCATGTGCATTTCTTCCCAGGTAGGCTGCAGGATGGGGTGTACCTTCTGTGCATCGGGTCTTGACGGCCTCGTGCGAAACCTCAGCGCAGGGGAGATGCTGCAGCAGATCATGCTGGCGGAGAAAGAAACGGGGCAGCAGATAGGTCACGTAGTGGTGATGGGCACCGGGGAGCCTTTTGATAATTATCATGAGCTTTCGAAGTTTCTCAGGCTGATCCATGATCCGGCAGGCCGGAATATGAGCTACCGGAACATCACCGTTTCCACCAGCGGACTCATCCCGGTCATAAAGCGTTTCGGAGAGGACTTCCCGCAGGTGAACCTTGCTATATCGCTGCACAGACTCACGGACGAGGGGCGTTCTGCACTCATGCCGGTGAACAGGGCCTATCCTCTGGATGCGCTTCTGGATGCGGCGAAGGAGCATGCTGACAAGACGGGTAGAAGGATCACGTTTGAGTATGCGCTGATCAAGGGTGAGAACGACAGAGACGAAGACGTAGAGCTGATGATACGAAGGCTCAGCGGCATTCTTTGCCATGTGAATCTCATCCCGCTGAACAGTGTCAAAGAGACGGGACTTCAAGGCTCGGCAAGGCAGAGAGCAGAAAAAATATGCTCCCGCCTCGAGGCCGGAGGGGTACCTTGCACCGTCAGAAGAGAGCTTGGTTCCGAGATCGATGGAGCCTGCGGACAGCTGAGATTGAAGCGAAAATTAAGTTGAAGCAGCCCACCACATAGTGTATAATTTATCTATCCTAAATAGACAAAAACACAACGGAGGACAAACAATATGGTGAAATTATTGATCGGACATAAAGGCAGCGGTAAGACTGGGCAGATGGTACAGCTGGCAAACGATATGATCGAGACATGCCACGGCAGTATCGTTTTTATCAACAAGAATTCCAGACTGAATACAGAACTCAGCCGTAAGATCAGAGTGGTTTGCATGGAGGATTTCGAGCACATTACGAACACAGATGAATATATCGGATTCCTGTACGGCATCATCAGCTCGGATCACGATATCGAGACGATCTTCATCGACAGCATCCTGAAGCATGCAGATGTTTCACTTGGAGATCTGCCGGAGTTCATCAATAGACTCAAGGGTATCTCAGACAACTACGATCTGGACTTCATCGTCAGCCTCAGCGCAGAGAAGGAGGAGATGATAGGCGTCAACTTCGTAGGATGCGAGATCATCAATCACTAATCAAGACGACAAAAACAGCGGTGGGTACACCGCTCGTTTTTTTGACCAAAAAGCAAGACTAAAACGAAAGAAGTGATAAAAATGAAAAAAGCGTATTTCTTCGTGATCCTTACAGCGTTCCTCTTCGGTACGATGGAGGTGGCATGTAAGGTCGCGGGAAATGATCTGGATCCGTTCCAGTTGACGTTCATCCGATTCGCCATGGGCGGGATCATCCTGCTCCCATTCGCGATCCATGAGCTGCGAAAGAACGAGATCCGGCTCCAGGCACAGGACTTTCTGGTGCTGGCCGGAGTAGGAACACTTGGGATCGCTGTCAGCATGGTGTTCTTCCAGCTCGGAGTTGGAAGTTCCAATGCGTCGACGGCCTCTGTGCTGATATCCATCAATCCACTGTTCACGATGGTATTCGCACACTTCTTCACAAGTGAGAAAATGAATAAATACAAAGTCTATGTCCTTGCTATCGCATTCCTGGGACTGGTATTCATGATCCGGCCCTGGGACATACAGGAAGGCAATACCATAAAAGGCATATGTTTCATGCTTATTGCAGCCATAACCTTTGGCGCGTACACCGTGGCAGGAAAGGTGAGCGTAAGCAAGATGGGGCTCATGGCCCAGACGAGCTTCAGCTTTCTTCTGGGCTCCGCCGTGCTGCTGGGATTCATCTGCGTCACCGGTAAGCCTGTATTTGAGGGCGTTACAGTGAATATCCCGCTCATTCTCTACGTGGGTATATTCGTGACAGGCATGGGATACTGGAGCTACTTCAAAGCCATCGAGCTTTCGGATGCGTCCACGGGATCCTTTGCATTCTTCCTGAAGCCTGCCATTGCACCTGTTATCGCTGTCATCGTGCTCCACGAGGTCATCTTGTGGAACACCATCGTGGGCATCCTGCTCATATTATTAGCTTCGTACATGAACATCATGTTCCAGAGGAAAACGAATGAAATCAAAAAACGTACAGCTGACGACTATAAAAGAAACATTTCTGAATAGAGAACCGGGGGCCGAGAACGACTATCATTTCTTTGGGATCCTCGTACCCATCGTCGCAAAAGATGACGGCGTGCACCTTTTGTATGAGGTGAGGGGCAGTGATCTGGACAGGCAGCCGGGGGAGATCTGTTTCCCGGGGGGTGCTCTGGAGCCTGGGGAGACGATGAAAGAGTGCGCGGTGCGCGAGACCTGTGAGGAACTGGGGATCCGCGAGGAAGATATCGATGTGATCGCCCAGCTGGATACGATCTATACCACCAACAATTTCGCCATGGTGTGCTATCTCGGCGTCATCGACGAGCAGGTGGTGGAGAATATGAAGGTGAATGAAGTGGAAGTTGCGGACACCTATATGGTGCCTGTGAGCTTCTTTATCGATAACCCGCCGCAGGTGTACGAGAACACCTTTGTTCCCGTGATCGATGAGGAGTTCCCGTTTGATAAGGTGACGGGCGGAGAACCGTATAAATGGCGGGGCGGCAAGGCCCAGGTGCCGGTGTACGACGAGTACGAAGGGCACGTTCTGTGGGGGCTCACGGCCAGGATCACGAAGAGATTTATTGATGTTTTGACGGAAAGGAAGGGTGAAGATGTTTAAACTCGCTTTATGTCAGCTCAAGGGCTCGTTTGATAAGGAGGAGAGCAGACAGACGGTCAGAAAGTTCGTTACGGAGGCTGCTTCGAATGGTGCGCAGGTCGTTGCGCTGCCGGAGATGTGGGACTGTCCGTATGCCAACGAATACTTCAGAGAGTATGCAGAGCCGGAAGACGGGGAGACGGTAAAATTCATGTCGCAGCTGGCTTCGGAGCTGGGGATCTATCTCATCGGAGGATCCATCTCGGAGCTGGACGGTGACAAGGTCTACAATACTTCTTTCTGCTTCGATAAGGAAGGCAACATCATCGGTAAACACAGGAAAGCGCATCTTTTTGATATCGATGTGAAGGGCGGCATCCGGTTCATGGAGTCGGATACCCTCACAGCGGGAGAATCCTCCACGGTCATCGACACGGAGTTCGGCAAGATCGGCGTGGCCATCTGCTACGACGTCAGATTCCCGGAACTCAGCAGAAGGATGGCACTGGACGGAGCGAAGCTCATCGTGCTTCCAGCCGCATTCAACATGACCACAGGGCCTGCTCACTGGGATCTCTCCATGAGAGCCAGGGCACTGGACAACCAGGTCTATTTCGCCGCCAACTCACCGGCCAGAGATGAGGAGGGCGTCTACGTCGCTTACGGCAATTCCTGCATCGCGACGCCATGGGGCGAGTTCGCAGCCCACGCAGATGAGAAGGAGTGCATCATCTATGCCGATATCGACTTCGACTATGTGGACTCCATCCGAGAGCAGCTGCCGTTGCTGAAGCATAGGAGACCGGAGTTGTATTGATAATAAAAAGGACTGTGCATCATGCACAGTCCTTTGAGTTTATTCTTAGTGGTTCTAATCGGTAAGTGATACGGTTGTGATTCTCTTGTCGATCTCCAGGTAAGGTCTTGGGCTCATTACGGATTTGTATGCCGGTCTCATGAGCTTGCTTCCGTTACTCAGTTCTTCGATTCTGTGGGCGCACCAGCCGCAGACTCTTGCCGCCGCGAAGAGCGGTGTCGCGAATTCTTCCGGTATATCCAGTGCGGTGTATACGAATCCTGAATAAAGATCGACGTTGGCGCACATTGCGGTTTCTCTGCCTCTGACTTCGGCCATCAGTTCCGGAGTACGCTGTTCGATGTAGCTGCAGAGTTCATAAGTCTCCATGAAGTCGTTGCCCTTCGCGAGCTGCTTGGCCATCTTCTTCAGGACTTTTGCTCTCGGATCAGAAAGGGTGTAGATGGCGTGGCCCATACCGTAGATGAGGCCGGAACCATCGTTGGCTTCTTTGCGGAGCACTTTGCGCAGGTATTCGTCTACCTGTTTGTGATCCGTGTAGTCCTTGACGTTCGCCTTGAGGTCTTTGAGCATGTGTATTACTTTGATGTTGGCGCCGCCGTGTCTCGGTCCTTTGAGGGAGCCTATGGCCGCCGAAATCGTAGCATACGTGTCAGTACCGGTTGATGAGATAAGGTGGGTGGTGAAGGATGAGTTGTTACCACCACCGTGCTCCATGTGGAGTATCATACAAAGGTCGAGAAGTTTCGCTTCCAGATCGGTGTATTCTCCGTCGTCGCGGAGCATCCTCAAAATGTTCTCAGCGGTGCCCAGCTCAGGGAGCGGGTTGTTGAGATGCAGACTCTCATTGTCGTAATAAGCTCTCTTGGCCTGATATGCATAGGAAATCAGGGCAGGGAAGTAGCCAATCAGATCGATGGACTGCCTGAGTACATTTGAGATGGATGTATCATCCGCCTTATCATCGTATGTGTACAGTGCCAGAACGCTTCTGGCGAGTTTGTTCATGATGTTGCTTGACGGTGCAGTCAGGATCATGTCCCTGGCGAAGCCCTGCGGGAGCTCTCTCTTTTTTCCAAGGAATCTCGTGAAAGCATCCAGCTCTGCACGGCTAGGGAGCTCGCCGAAGATAAGGAGGTAAGTCATCTCCTCGAAACCGAAGCGGTTCTCTGCAACGCAGCTGTTTACCAGATCCTCGATGCTGTATCCTCTGTAATACAGTTTACCTTCTGCCGGGATCTTGTTTCCTTCGTCGTCTGTTTTATAGCCGATGACTTCACCGACTTTCGTAAGTCCTACGAGGACACCTGTACCGTTCGCGTTACGAAGACCTCTCTTGACATCGTTTTCGGTATAAAGATCGGTCTCGATATAGTCTCTTTCTGTGATGAGCGATGCACTGCTCTGGAAAAAGTCTTCCTGTCTTGCAGCCTTGAGCTGATTTCTTAATTCGTTCCTTGCGGAGTCTCTGACTGATTGCCGGATCTGTCTTCTTTTAGCTCTTGATTCAGTCATAGATTAACCTCCTTTCATGTCCACAAAATAAGAATAAACATATGCACGTGCGTATTATACCATAATTGACATAAAAATACAAATCCTTACTGGTGTGACTTGACCTTCGTCCAAAGGTTCGACATGTACACTTTTACCTTCTGTTCCTGCTGGTGGAAGACCTCATTTCGTGGATTGTCGGAAGCTGGTGCACAGCCCGTATTCCCTTTGTATTCAACGTCTCTGAAGTATTCGTATACGGATTTGACGGCGCTGTCGTAGCCGATATATTCCGTGTTTTGGATCGCCACATCTTCGTTCAGGAAGTAGTTTATAAACTGATGGGCGAGTTCCGTGTTCCTGCAGTATTTTGTGATGACCATGGCATCGTACCACTGGTTCGTGCCTTCCTCAGGGACGTAGTAGTCCATATCTTCGTTCTCATTGATGACGTAGGCGGCATCGCCGGAGTAGACCACTGCCATGGCCTTGTTGCCGGAGATCATGTTGTCCATGACGTCATCTCCTACATAGACAGGGTCCATGGTCTCGCTCTGATTGATCAGCCATTCATAGGCCTCCTGAAGTTCTCCCTTGTCCTTCGTATTCATGGAATACCCAAGGGCCTTCAGAGCCACCATGAAGGAATCGCGCTCCGAATCGTACATGTAGACCTGACCTTTGTACTTCGTATTTCTCAGCACTTCCCAGCCGGCCTCCAGGTCCTTTTTGTCCACGATGTTCTTGTTGTAAAGGATGCCGACGTTGCCCCAGTAGTACGGCACGGAGTAACGGCTGCCCGGATCATAGAGGTTGTCTTCCACGAGTTTCGGAATGATGGCATCTTTGTTCTTGATATAGTTCCACTCGATCTGATGCAGATATTCCTCGGAAATGAGTCGTTCGATCATGTAGTCGGACGGCACGAGGATATCGTAGGTGGATCCGCTCTGCAGCTTCGTGTACATGGATTCATTGGAGTCGTAGGTCTCGTAGACCACCTCGCAGTTGTATTCTTCTTCGAACTGGCTCACGAGATCCATATCGATGTATTCACCGCTGTTGAACACGCGGAGCGTCTGCTTGCCGGAGATGGCGGAGAACTGCGAAGCAAAGATCACGGCGATGGCGATCATACAGCAGAAACCAGCTGCCGCGAAGGCTTTGCGACCGCGACGTCCTCTTCGCAGGGTGCGGCCTCCGGCTCTCGTTTTTTTCCTGAGCTTTTCTCTTACGGAAGGCCAGATGTACATGCCAACCATGACGATGACGACGGCCAGGATCAGCAGGGTGGAAAGTGCGTTGATGGTCGGATTGATCCTCTTCGTCATGTTGTAGACGAGGATGGATATGTTGGCGACGCCGTTTCCCGTCACGAAGTAGGATACGACAAAGTCATCCAGGGACATGGTGAAAGCCAGGAGCATGCCGGCGAAAATCCCGGGGCGCAGAAGGGGAACGACCACCTTCGTCAGTGCCTGGAATGGTGTGGCGCCAAGGTCCATGGCTACGTCCGCCAGATTCTGATCCATACTGCGCACCTTTGGGTACACGCTGGTGATCACGAATGGCGTGCAGAATGCGATATGTGCAAGGAGCATCGTAACATAGCCGCGCTGGAGGCCTGCTGATGTAAAGAGGATCATCAGGCTGATGGCGGTGACGATGTCCGGATTCATGATCGGTACGTTGTTGATGTTGAGTAGGGCTTCTTTGAGGAGCCTTCTGCTCTTCGAAAGGCCGATCGCCGTGATGGTCCCCAGAACTGTGGATGCGATCGTCGCGAAGATCGCGATACTGATGGAAACGTAAACGGCTGCCAGGATGTTCTGATCGTGGATCAGCTTCTCATACCACTGGGCTGAAAATCCCGTGAAATGGGTCAGGGATTTCGAGGAGTTGAATGAGAAGAACATCGTAACGGCTATCGGCAGATAGAAGAATACGAAGCAGAGGGCGATGTAGAGTTTTGGCCCTATGGAGATCTTGCCGTGTCTCATCATGCCTCTCCTTTCTCTTCCGGATCGATGCGCCGCATGAGGCTCATCATCAGAAGGATGGCTATGGCCAGGAGAACGGAGATGGCGCTTCCGAAGTTCCAGTCTCCGATGGAGATGAACTGGTTCTCGATGAGGTTACCGATGAGCATGTACTGACGGCCGCCCAAGAGAACGGGAACAACGAAGCTTGAGATAGAGCAGAGGAACACGAGGGTGACCCCGTTGATGATCCCCGGAAGGGATAACTTGAGTATGATCTTTCGGAAAGTCTGGAAGTTGTTGGCGCCCAGATCTTTCGCTGCCTCTACGAGGGAATAGTCCATCTTCGTCAGGGACGTGTGGATCGGTATCACCATGAACGGCAGCAGGTCGCATACGAGACCGATGATGACGGCGAAGTTGGTGTACATCATGGTAGGCGCTTCAAGACCCAGCTTGGTAAGGAACTGGCTGATGAGCCCGTTGTCCGAAAGAAGGCTGATCCATGCGTAGGTACGCAGCAGGGTGTTGATCCACATCGGTATGGTGACCGTGAGGATGAGGATGCCCTGCACTTCATCGCTGAACCAGCTGATGATATAGGCGAGGGGATAAGCCATCAGCAAACAGACCCCCGTTACGATGAGGCCTATTTCAAGAGACTTTGCGAAGACGTTCAGGTAGACGGGATCTCCGATCTTCCTGAAATTGTCGAGCGTAAAGTGTATGGTTACGAGTGAATTGTCTCCTGCTGTCACCGCGTATAAAACGATGAGGAGCAGGGGGAGAACAATAAGGGCAAAAGACCATGCAACATATGGATATGCGAGCCCTTTGAAATGTTTCATCGGCTGATGTCCTCTCTAACTCAAATGCATTACCTGGATATCATAAGGATCTATCGTAAGTCCGATCTCAGAACCCACTTGATAATTCTCGGTGGTGTGGACTTTGTAATCTCTGTATTTCGTCTCTACAAAGTATTCGTAGTGGACGCCCATGAATACCTTGGAAACGATCTTGCCGTGGAGCTTGGCTTTATCAAGCGGCACCACGTCCATGTCTTCCGGCCTCAAAACGACTTCGATTTCTTCGTTCGGACGGAAGCCCTTGTCGACGCATTCCCAGTCGATGTCGTCGAAGCGCACGAGGCAGTCCTGGATCATGTTTCCTGAAATGATGTTGGATTCCCCGATGAACTCTGCGACGAAGCGCTTCTCCGGTTCGTTATATATGTCGATTGGAGTACCGATCTGCTGGATGACACCGTCATTTAGAACGACGATGGTATCGGACATGGATAAGGCTTCTTCCTGGTCGTGTGTGACGAACACGAAGGTGATGCCGACTTCCTTTTGGATCTTCTTCAGCTCGATCTGCATGTCCTTACGGAGCTTCGCATCGAGGGCGCCGAGAGGCTCGTCGAGAAGGAGCACCTTCGGCTCGTTGATGAGAGCCCTTGCGATGGCTACACGCTGCTGCTGGCCGCCGGAAAGACGGGATACGTCGCGGTTTTCGTAGCCGCTGAGGCCTACCATGGAAAGCATCTGGGAAACCTTCTTGTCTATGATCTCGTCCGTCATTCCTTTGAGCCTCAGACCGAAGGCCACGTTGTCGTACACGTTCAGGAACGGGAAGAGGGCGTACTTCTGGAATACCGTGTTGACTTCCCGCTTGTACGGCGGAAGTTTGGCAATGTTGATCCCATTAAAAAGCACCTTTCCGCTGTCCGGTTCTTCAAAGCCTCCGATGATCCTGAGGATCGTCGTTTTGCCGCAGCCGGAAGGGCCCAGGAGCGTCAGGAATTCGTTCTCATAGATGTCGAGATCGATACCTCTGAGTACCTGCTGATCGCCAAAAGTTTTTGAAATGTCGCGAAGTTCTATGATCGGTTTATCTTTCAATTCCAGGTTCCTCCATAAATGTTGAAATATCGCCATATAATATTACTTTTTAAGGAGCATCTGTGTCAATGCCTGTGGTAAAATAAAACAAGTTGTACAGGTCAAAAAGATGGAGAGTAAGGATGGCAAATAAGAAAGTATGGGTCAGGACGTTCAGTCCTACAGGAAATGCATATAAGATCGCGGCCAGAGTCGGTCTGCGCATGTCGGTCTCCATGGCTTGCGGACTGGATTTTGACGAGTTCACGCTGCCGCAGGAAAGGGAAGAAAGCTGCAAGCTCTCCCTGGGAGAAAAGGATCATCTGGTGATGGTCCTGCCGGTATACGCCGGGAGGCTGCCGAACAAGATCCTCCCGTGGGTCCGGGAAGGCTTCAAAGGGCAGGGCGCTACGGCAACGGCCATCGTGACATTCGGCAACCGAAACTGCGACAGCGCTCTTGGTGAGCTGAAGCAGGAACTGGAAGCGAACGGCTTCCGCGTCACTTCAGCGGCGGCCATCGTATCGGAGCACGTATTCTCCGACAAACTGGCGAAGGGAAGACCGGATGCCATAGACATGCAAAGCATTGACAAGTTCGCGCTGGACTCGGTGACTGCCATAGACAGGACGGATGCGCTGGATATCGGAAGCAGGGCAGAAGTGGGTCCGTATTACGTCCCGAAGAAGATGGACGGTGAGCCCGCCAAGTTCCTCAAGGCGAAGCCTCTCCGAGATGACGGGAAGTGCACCAGGTGCAGCCAGTGCGCCATGGTATGTCCGATGGGAAGCATAAAAAAAGAAGACACATCCGTAGTCGAAGGGGTGTGCATCAAGTGCCAGGCCTGCATCAAGGTCTGTCCGAACGGTGCCAGATACTTCGACGACGAAGACTTCCTGTCCCACAGAGACATGCTGATCGAGAATTTCACCAGACCAGCCGATAACGAATTCTACATTTGAGTTATTTTACATCATGAAAAATGCCCCTTACGGGGCATTTGCTTTTTAATTATCGATGTTGTCAGGAAGTCTGTACTGACGCTTGTACCATTTATAGTTGTTCTTGAATTCCTCGTCGTTGTCTCTTTCGAGTGTGTCGAGGTATTCATGCGCTTCTATGGATTTCTTGCTATTGAGCTGGATCACATAGATCGCGAGATTTGAACAGTGGTCTGCGATGCGTTCCAGGTTCGTAACGATCTCAGTGAGCTGGAATCCTGACTCGATATCGCAGTCGCCGGTCTTGAGACGTTCCAGATGTCTGTCCTTGATGAGGACGGTGAGTTCGTCGATGACCTGTTCGAGCGGTTCTACGTTCTCAGCGGCATCCTGATCTTCATGTGCAAAGGCGATGACGGTGTTCGTCATGATATCGTGTACGGCACTGATCATAACTTCCAGATCTTCGATCGCGCGATTTGAGAAGACGATGTTCTTTACGTGCATCTCCTGACACGTCTCGGCGATGTTGAGGGCGTGGTCAGAGATCCTCTCGAGATCGACTACCTACTGGAGCTGCAGGCAAAGCGTTTTACTGTCTGCAGCTGCCATGTTCTTTCTTCC
>CAMNNV010000005.1 GCA_946546075.1 uncultured Bacillota bacterium
TTCGCGATGTCATAAACCGCGCATGAAATTTTGCAATAAAAAACCCCTGAAGATCATTCTTCAGGGGTTCGTTGTTTGTTATTCTTCGTAGCCCTGGAGCGGCTGGATGATCGCCATCTGCAGTCCTGCGCCTTCCACCTGGAAGTTCATGTGGAGGGTGCCGTCTACGTCGTCTGTGTATATGTCGGTCTTCGGGATGGAGTAGTAGTTCAGATCGAAGTCGATGTCCGAACTGTACACCTTAGGGAAGCCGAGCCTTGCCATGAAATCGAATACGGTATCAGGATTCGTGAAGGAGTATTTGTTGATGGAATAGCGTCCCTTGATATTGCTCAGGTTCACGTTTACTTCCAGCTCATCCTTGAAATTCTTGATCCTGTCAACGGTCTCGTGCATCGTCGACTTGCCGGTGCAAAGCCGCAGTATGCTGTTGTCATAATTGACGACCGCGATGATGAATGCAGGATTCTCTTTGCCGATCCTTACGGCAGCGTAATTCTTCTCGTAGGAGATCAGGTCGCCCTGAAGCTTCTGGAGGATCAGAAGTGCATAGTAAGAAGGCTTGTATATCCCGGATGCAGTCATGAGACCGTAGTCACCTTTCAGCTGTACGTTTTCATCGCCGGAATCCATCAGTTTGACGCTGAGTGGAAGAGGGGAAAGCATATTTCTCTGGAAGATGTACAGGAGGTTCGCGATGGAATCCAGCCCGTAGGATCTTCCGGAAGTCGTCTCTCCCTTGTAGGCTTTGCGCAGGTTCACTTCATAGCCGTTTGCTTCGAGAAGCTTCTTGAGCTGCTCTGTCTCTTCGATATTTTCGCCTTCTGTATATTTCAGGTTGATCAGGTCGCACTGGAACTTGCTGAGTTCTGCAAAGAGTGCGTGGCCGAGTCTCTTGTGGTCCTCGACGCAAACCTCAATCTCGATCCTTCTCGTGAGTTTGGCGAGAGGTCTTTCGAGGGCGTTCATCTTGGTGAAGAGCTTCAGCTGCTTGACAGGAGGTCCGTAAACCTTCTGCTGTGATGCGCTCAGCTCCTGCTGCACCATGCTGAGGGCGGTGCTGACGCTTACAGCCTTGACCTTCTCAGGATTTTCTTCGCTTCTTACCTTGCTGCTGTACTCCTTGCGGTGCTGCGAAGGTGTGCTGTGGTACCATCTATGGAAGAACTTCTCGTAATATGCCGTCGTAGAGAAACCGACCTTGCGGGCGATGGCGTTGATCTTCATGTCTGTGCCAAGAAGGTACATCTCTGAGAATTCGACCCTGGCATAGCAGAGGAAATCTCTGAAGTTCAGACCCGTGCATGTTTTGATCATATGGGACAGATAGTAGGTGCTGAGGTGCTCCTTCTCTGCCAGATCATCGAGAGAGATCTTCTCCGCATGATGCTCATAAATATACGGGATGATCCTGCTCATCCTCTCGAGTATGAGCAGATTCTCATGCTGCGGGCTCACAGAAAGACCCTGTTCGTTGACGGCGCAGAGGTTGAAACTCTTGTTCATGAAGTCCAGAAGCTCCATGGTCTCTTCGATGCAGCTCTGCTTGTAGTTGATGCCTCTCTTCAGATAGAGGGCCAGTATGCCGAATACTGCCTCTCGGAGCCTGGTGAATCTCTGATCGCCTTCGTTCTCCGCATAGGTTCGGAAGGCGCTCTTGCTCAGAAGCGGAAAACTCTGACTGAAATAGTCGGTGTTTATGCTGATGAGGGCAACGGTGTTCGGGCCCTCCGTCTTGTAGATCCCGTGGACTTCTCTGGCGTTGACTGCGAAGACGCTTCCGCGCTTCAGCCTGTAAAGCCCTGTGCCGATCTTGATATCTACTTCTCCATGAAGGACTGCGACGAGCTCCACATCCTGCTGATAATGGAGAGGATATTCTGTAAGCTCCACGATCCTGATATCAAGGGGGAAGTCATATTCATACGTTATTTTCTCTTCTATCATTTCTGATACCTCATTGACCGGATTGCTACCGGATAATCAATTGACTTGTTGTATTTATTCTATCACAATGTGTGATAGCAATCCAGTAAGATTTGTGAGCAATTCAATCAAATCAGATGCATAGCGATTTGGAATACTAATTCTTGACTAATGACATGTCTTTTGGATATAATTACCATGAGGTGTTATGCAATGAAAACGAAAAAACTCATTACATGGATCACAGCGTTTGCGATGGCAGTGGCAATGATGCCACCGATTTCGCATGCCCAGGAAAGTGCAGATCCTGACACCCAGTCAAATGACATCATAGTAGTTTATGAATCCGATGCTGCGGTCACCAAGGCGTTGGAAGGAGAGGATATAGAGCCTGCCCGGGAAGCAGTATCAGAGCCTGTGCAGGAGATTACCGACGAGTGCACTGCCAGTGTAGCAGAGCAGACAGGCAGTGAGGTGACAGAGGGAACGATCATTGCGGGATCTCTGGGAAATGACGGTGCTGTGATGCAGGTGACCCTGGAGGAGGACGCAGACGTTGCGGAAGCCATAGACACTCTCAATGAGGATCCCGATATTGCATATGCCCAGGAGAACTATACTTACGAACTGATGGATGATGTGCCTCGGTTGCAGTCGGCGTCACTGAACGACGAATATGTATTGGGACAGTACTATCTTGGCGCATGGAAGGCTCCGTATTATGGAGCCAATGTTCTCAACGCCTGGGAAGAGACGAGAACCAATGGGACAGTGTCAGTGGCCGTAATAGACAGCGGCGTCCAGAAAAACCATCCGGATCTTGCGGCAAACCTCGACCTTGCCAATAGCTATTCTGTTTCAGGCGATATCAATGACACCGTAGGACACGGGACCTGCGTGGCAGGGATCATCGCTGCAGCGGCGAACAACGGGGTAGGTGTTGCCGGGACTTCCTACAATGCGAAGATCGTACCGATCAATGTCATCGGTGATAACGGCATGGCGAAGTCAACATCTCTCATAGCCGCCTTTTCCCACATAAAGAAGCAGATCGATAACAATAAACTCAAGAACCTCCACGTGATCAACATCAGCCTCGGTTCCTATTCAGAAGCATGGAAGGATTCTGCCGTCAGGAGCGCCATCAGGGAACTTCGCGACAGCTATGAGGTGCTCACCGTCTGTGCCGGGGGAAATGGGAAAGGTCCATCCATGACCTCACCAATCTATCCGGGTGACTTCGACGAATGTTTCTGCGTTACGGCATTAGATCCCCATGGGTATAATATGCCTTGGTACGATTACAATGAGTACAAAGATATCAGCGCGCCGGGAGATGAGATCCTATCTACATGGATCGGCAGCGACTATGCGGTAGTCCAAGGTACTTCCTTTTCTGCACCGATCGTGTCCGGAATCATGGCTCTTCTCTGGGTGGAGAATCCGAACATCACGGTGGATGAAGCGGTGGCAGCCGCAGAGGCAACGGCAAATCCTGTGAATACCGGAAAGAATGACAGAACAACAGGAAGCAAGGGAGCCATCGATGCAGCTAAGGCTTTGCAGTACGTACGGGACAATTACGGCAGCGCCAAACCGAGCATCAGCAATTTCAGAGCCAAGACCACACTGTCCGCCAAATCCTATACTTACAATGGCAAAGCGAAGAAGCCATCGGTCAAGATCAGCGGTGCAACGATAAACGAAGACTTCAAGGTTTCCTACAAGAACAATGTCAAGGTGGGTACAGCGACGGCCACCATCACGGGGATGGGCGTCTACAGAGGAGTCATCAAAAAGACCTTCACCATCAACCCGAAGGGCACTAAGATCAAGAGCCTGAAGAAATACAAGAAGGCTTTCAAGGTGACCTGGAAGAAACAGAAGACACAGGTGACGGGCTACCAGATCCGGTACTCCCTGAACTCTTCCATGAAGAACGCGAAGATAAAGACGGTAAAGGGCGCAACGAAGACCAGCAAGAAGATCAAAAAACTGAAGAAAAAGAAAAAGTATTACGTACAGGTGAGGACGTACCGGACCGTCAGCGGCAAGAAGTACTACTCATCCTGGAGTGCGAAGAAAACGATAAAGACGAAATAGAAAATAGAGATCCCGCGCCGGAAGACGCGGGATTTTTGATGGACGAAAGCACCTCCGGTGTAGATTTAACCACACAAGATGTGGTATGATGAGTTAAGTATTATGTCAAGATTTGAGGTATGAAATGAAATTAAGCAAAATATGCAAAGACATCGATTACAGACCCATCAAGGGCAACCCGGATACGGAAGTAACGGACATCATATATGATTCCCGCAAAGTAGCGCCGGGGACCATGTTCGTGTGTATGGTGGGGGCTGTCACCGATGGTCATAAATATATTCCGGACGCCGTGGCCAAGGGTGTCTCCGTATTGGTGATACAGAACGAAGACTCCTACAGAGAATTTTCGAAGGGCGTGGATATGGACGGCGTGACCGTCATCCAGGTGGACTCCACCAGACTGGCTCTTGCTTATATGTCCGCAGCATTTTTTGATTATCCGGCAAAGAAACTTACGACAGTAGGACTGACCGGTACGAAGGGCAAGACCACGACTACTTTTATCATCCAGGACGTACTGACTCATGCAGGTGTCAAGGCGGGACTGATCGGGACGATCGCAACGGTGATCGGAAACGAGTCCACACCGGCCAAGAACACGACGCCGGAGTCCTATGAGATCCACAAGGCTATGGCGCAGATGGTCGATGCAGGATGTAAGTTCGCCATCATGGAAGTCAGCTCCCAGGGTCTCAAACTGGACAGGACTGCAGGTATCTTCTTCGATTATGGTGTGTTCACGAATCTGTCACCGGATCATATCGGACCGGCAGAACACCCTGATTTCGATGATTATCTCAGATGCAAGAAGATGCTGTTCAAGCAGTGCAGGACAGGCATTTTTAATATCGATGATGAACACGCCGAGGACATGATGGAAGGCTGTACCTGCGACATCATCACCATGTCCATGAAGCAGGAGGCTGACATTACAGCATCTGACGCAGAGTTCATCAAAGATGCCGGCAAGCTCGGCATGAAGTTCAAGGCCCACGGCATGATGGAGAGGGAAGTCAAGACACATATCCCCGGAAGATTCAGCGTCTATAATGCAATGACGACCATCGCCGTCTGCAAGCTCCTGGGGATCGATGAGGATTCCATCGCAGAGGGCCTCGTAGATGCACAGGTAAAAGGCAGAGTGGAACTCGTTCCTGTTTCAGAGGAGTTCTACGTGATCATCGACTATGCCCATAACGCCCTCAGCACCAGGAGCGTGCTCAGGACGTTGCGCGAATACGAACCGAACCGGCTCGTTGCAGTCTTTGGATGCGGCGGTAACAGGTCGAAGGTGAGAAGATACAACATCGGCGAAGCCGCCGGCAAACTGGCAGACCTTTGCATACTCACAACGGACAACCCGAGGTTCGAAAGCGTCAAGGCGATCAATGAGGATATCAAGATCGGCCTGGACAAAGTGGGCGCGGATTACATCGAGATCGACGACCGCAAGGAAGCCATCGCGTACGCCATCACCACGGCAGAGCCGGGGGACATGATCATAATGCTCGGCAAAGGCCATGAGACATATATAGAGATCGAAGGGGTGAAGCATCATTTCAGCGAGCATGAAGTCATCTGGGAGATCGTAGATGAGATTTATGCCGGCAAGAGAAAGATGGAGAAAGGGACATCGATATTATGATAGAGCTTAGGAATGTTTCTAAATTCTATTACAAAAAAGGTATGATCACCAGCGGCATTTCCAAGGTGGATCTGAAGCTGGATAAAGGAGAATTCGTCGTCATCACAGGGGAGTCAGGAAGTGGCAAAAGTACGCTGCTCAATGTGATCTCCGGCATGGACTCCTACGAAGAAGGCGAGATGCTCATCGATGGCCGGCAGACGAGCCATTTCATGGAGAAGGAGCTGGCATCATACCGCAAGAAATACATAGGAAACGTTTTTCAGGAATTCAACCTTGTCGGCAGTTACACGGTATATCAGAACGTGGAGCTGGTGCTCCTGATCAACGGAGCGAAGAGATCTTTTGTCAAGCAAAGGACGCGCGAGATCCTCGAGAAAGTGGGGATGTCGGAGCACGCCGGTACGAAGGTGAGCAAGCTCAGCGGCGGTCAGATGCAGAGAGTCGCCATCGCGAGGGCGCTGGCCAAGGAGACGGATATCATCGTTGCGGATGAGCCCACGGGAAATCTCGACAGCGGAAGTGCTGAGGAGATCGTGAAGCTTCTCAGAGAGATATCAGAAGACAAACTCGTCATCGTTGTAACGCATAATTTCGAACAGTTCAGCGAGCACGCCACGAGGATCATCAAGATGCATGACGGCAGGATTGCTGAGGATATCAAGGTGGCGCGAAGAGAAAGGTCATACAGCTCCGAGCCGGGACAGACAGAGACGCAGGAAGAACCAAAGAAAAAAATACGCAGAGCAGGAAGACAGCAGACGGGGAAGATGTCTGTTGCAAGCAAGATAAGACTTGGGATCCGAAACGCTTTTAACGTGGCGCCGAAGTTTCTTCTCATGCTGATCGTTTTCACATTCCTGCTCACAGGTGTGACTTCACAGTACACTTCTTATCTTGCCCAGAAGGATGAATCCTCGAAACTGGGCGTCAACACGTATTTCCCGAATCTTTCACTGGACAGGATCGTCATCAAAAAGAATGACGGTTCCTCTTTTGATGGGGCGGATAAGGACGCCATCATGTCCGTCCACAATGTGAAGAGCATAGCGGAATACGATGTTTTGCTGGACACTTCCGTTTTTCTGGAGGATGACGAGCTGAGCTACGATGTGGTGCCGAGGAGTATCGATGAGCTGGATGCTGCACTCAGCAAGGGCAAGATGCCGGAAACCAGCGGCGAAGTCCTGATCGCAGTGTCTGCTGATGACATGGCTCTTTCCGGTGAGGATACGGACAAGCTCCTGGGCAGGACCTTTGAAGTAGACGCAGACCAGTTCGGGACAAGAGAAAAACTCAAGGTGGTCGGCATCGCTGACAAGAAAGCGTCCGTCACAGGAGATGGCCATTCAGAAGTCTACATGATGCAGGAAGATCTGGACAAGTCTCTGGCAAGACTGTACCACGATAACAGTGACATCACAGTGGTGATAGCAGGCAGGGAGCAGAAAGTCGAGATCGGAGATGCTGCATACGATCTTCTGCCTTGCGACAAGGTGGCAAAAGGGGAGGCGATCGTTCCTCCTGAGACGAATGGTTTTTATGATGATAATAACAGCAAGGGCAAGCAGATCCGAGCTGATATTTCCAACGTTTATTATAAATCCTCTGCCTCATTCAAGGTAAAGGATGTCTATACAGAGAAAAATTATCAGAAACTCACGGGGCGTGATGACTTCGAGATGACCAATGGAGTGATCTTCATATCCAGAGAAGATCAGCAGAAGCTCTTCGTTCCGGACAACTATCAGGCTACGGTCTATGTGGATGAGACCGGCGCCATAGATGATACGAAGAAGGCACTGGAGGAGATGGGATATTCCGTGCTTCCTCTCAAGGACGTGCTCATCCCGATCATCAGCGACGTGATGCAGATGATCCAGCTGCCGGTAGCCATCGTGATCGTGATCGCGCTGTTCTTCATCTCCTACTTCGTGATCCGGCTGATCATGCGATCGAGGACAGGATATTTTGGCATACTCAGGATGCTGGGAATGGATAAACGATCCGTAAAACGCATGGTGGATATCGAGCTGATCACCGTGATGACCATCGCATTTTTGCTGTTCCTCGCTGTGGCTGCAGCGGCGACCTTTGGGTATATACATGTGGAATATATCAGGCAGCTGATCAGGTTCATGACACCTGCAGGATACGGCGTGCTCTATGTCATCATGCTGATCATGAGCATACTGCTGTCCGGGAAATTCACTGCCGGCATTTTTAAAGACAGCGTCATGGATACGTACAGAGAGGAGGTGTAGAGCATGTTGAAATTATCGGGCCTGGATAAATACTTCTTCAAGGGCAGAAAAAATCAGATACATGTCATAAACAGCACCTCTCTCGAGATGGGAGATACGGGTCTCATCGCACTTCTGGGGCCATCAGGATGCGGTAAGACCACGCTTCTCAACGTCATTGGAGGACTCGATGATCCAGATAAAGGCGATGTTTACATAGGAAATGAAAGGATCACACGCAGACGCTCCGGCAAAACAGACGCCATAAGAAGTCTGAGGGTGGGATACATCTTTCAGAACTACAATCTCATAGAAGACATGACCGTCTTTGAGAACGTCGCCATCGCTTTGCGGATGATCGGCATCAAAGATGAGAAGACCATCGAAGAAAAGGTGAGCTACGTCCTCTCAAAGACCGGGATGTACCGGTACAGAAACAGGCCGTGCGAGATGCTTTCGGGTGGTGAGAGACAGCGCGTGGGCATCGCAAGGGCCATCGTCAAGGATCCTGAGATCATCATCGCCGACGAGCCTACGGGCAATCTCGACAGCAGAAATACCCTCGAGATCATGAATATCATCAAGACAATCTCGAAGGATAAGCTGGTGATCCTCGTGACCCACGAAGAGGAGCTGGCAGAGTTTTATGCGACGAGGATCATAAGGATCAAGGACGGCAGCGTGATCTCCGATGAAGAGAACGGGCGCACGGCAGGCCTCGATTACAGGCTGGACAGCAAGATCTACCTGGAGGATATCGAGGACCATAAGAGACTGAGATCGGACAAATATGATATCGATTTCTATAACGAGACAGGCGAGGGGATCGGTCTTGATATCGTCATCCGGGGAGGCAACCTTTTCATCAGGAGCAAGGATCCTTCCTGCAGACTGGAGATCGTGGATAACGAGTCCGCTGTCGAGTTCGTAGACGGAAGCTACCGGATGATCGAAGAGGGCGACGAAGCGGAGACAGATTTCGATCCTGCGAAGCTGGCCATCAAAGGCAAGCGTCGCTACAAGTCGGTCATGGGTCCTGTGGCCATGATAAAGTCCGGCATCGGTCACGTCAGAAATTACAGCATCATCAAGAAGATCCTCCTGGCGGGATTCGTGATATCAGCGCTTTTCGTGACGTATTCTGTCTGCAGCATTTTCGGGCTGCTGAATGTCACGGACGACATGTTCATCACCGCCGATAAATCCTATTTGAGTGTGGTAAGCAAGAGCACGGAGCCGGGAGATTATAAGAAGATCGCAGAGACTCCGGGGGTCGAGTATGTTCTTCCGGGGGATTCCCTCATACAGCTCAGGGTCAAGACGGATGAATACATCCAGACGTCAGGAGCCGTCATCTATATCGAGGGATCCCTTTCTGATTCCGCAAAGCTTGGGGAGGATGATCTCCTCTACGGCAGGCTGCCGGATGGACCGAAGGAGATCGTCGTAGACAAGATGACGATACGATCCGCCATCCGCGAGCAGCAGACGAGAGAGGTGGGTCTTGCCAAGACCCGGGATTATCTCGAACGCAAAATAGACGCGGGTGTTCTCGGAGAGATGACGATCGTAGGCATCAGCGATGTGACGAGTCCTTGTATCTATGCGGACAAGGGCGTGTTCGTAGACCTCATCAGCTGCAGCGATAATGACAGCGACTATGCGGAGGGCCTTACGGACTACAAGATCGTGAAGGACAAGCTGAAACTTGCCGGAGGAGACTGGCCGAAGCATGATTATGAAGTCATGGTCAGCGACGCCTACAAAGAAGATCTGAAGATCGGAAAGACCGTCGATACATTGGTAGCAGGAAAGAAACTCAAGGTTTCCGGCTATTACAAGGAGAATAATGCGGACGATTATTTCCTGGTAAGTGAGGATACGCTCAGGAACAAACTCCTGGAGAATATGAGCGGGCTCATCGTTTCGGCTGCGGATAAGGACGGTGTGATCTCAGAACTCAGAGCGATGGACCTCAATGTGCGGGATACGTATAAGCAGGCACGAAGAGACTTCATCAAAAAGAACAGCGAGTATACCAGGACCAGCATCCTGGCGGCCATCATCATCCTGGCCATCTCCTGCATAGAGATCTATATCATCATGCGCGCATCCTTCCTGTCCAGGATCAAAGAGGTGGGCGTATACAGAGCGATCGGCGTCAAAAAAGGAGATATCTACAGGATGTTCATCGGAGAGATCCTTGCCATCACGACGGTAACATCTCTTCCGGGAGCAGCACTCATGTTCTACATCCTCTACAGGCTCGGCAAACTGAGTTATTTTGCCACTAGCTTCATGACGACGCCTGTTACGGCAGCCATCTGCCTGGCAGTCATCTACGGCGTGAACCTGCTGTTCGGACTCCTGCCAGTCTTCAGGACCATACGCAAAAAACCGGCCGTCATACTGGCCAGAACAGATATCAACTAAAAGCAAAGCCGCAGGCCGGGAACCTGCGGTTTTTTTGTGCCAGAAACAGCATGCTTTTTATTCATTTTTAAATAAGACGAAAGGCCGAAAAGAATGTAATTTCAATGGTTTTACGTGTTTTATGGTATTTGAATACACCTTCTTATCATGTATAATCAAAAGGGAAAAATGATAATGAAAGGATATCAAAATGGAAAACAGAAAACTTTTCACGCCTATCAAAATAGGCAATGTGGAGCTGCCGAACAGAATGATCATGGCAGCCATGGAGACTGGATTTTGTAATGACACTGATAGCCTTATAAATGACAAAATAGTCAATTACTTCAGACTGAGAGCGAAGGGCCATCCGGGACTCATCATCGTTGGCGGCGGTATGATCGATCCCGAGAACAGGGCGACGAAGGATATGATCAATATCTGCGATGATACTTCTCTCGAAGGGCTGAAGCGCCTTACGGATGCCATTCATGAAGAAGGAACGAAATGTTTCATCCAGCTTCTTCATGCGGGAGCATATGCCAGATCATCCGTATATGATGGTCCGGGTCCTGTGGCACCATCACCGGTGAAGTCGAATTTCACAGGAGAGGTCCCACACGAGCTGACGGTAGAGGAGATCCTGCGCATCGAAAAGCTCTACAGCCAGGCTGTAGACAGAGCCAGGAGAGCCGGCTTCGACGGTGTTGAGATATGTACGAACTCGGGGTATCTTCACGGGCAGTTCCTGTCAGCCGTCACGAACAAGAGAACGGACAAGTACGGCGGAGACCTGGATCACAGGCTGACCTTCCTCAGGGAGACGCTCGCAGAGATCAGAAGTGCCGTGGGCGATGACTTCCCTGTAAGCGTAAGACTGGGAGGAAACGATCTCGTTCCCGGAGGCAATACTCTTGAGGATGCAGTGGAAGTGGCCAAGGCTGCCGAGCAGGCAGGTGCTTCCATGATATCCGTCACAGGCGGATGGCATGAAGCGCAGGTCCCTCAGGTGACCCCTGATGTACCGGCAGGCGTCTATTTCCTCTTCGGAAGAAAGATAAAAGAAGCCGTGACGATCCCTGTGACACAGTCCAACAGGATGAACCCGCAGCTGGCAGAGGAGATCGTAGGAAACGGCATCACGGATATGATCACCATGGCGAGACCGTTCCTGGCAGAGCCTCAGCTCGCGGATAAAGCAAAGGCCGAAGACTACGGCTCCATCAGGCCGTGTCTTTCCTGTAACCAGGGGTGTCTTGATAACCTCATGAGACAGAGGGAGATCCACTGTCTCGTGAACGCCACAGTTGGAAGGGAAGACGTGCTCGCGCCAGATGGCGTGGCAGCAGAGGATATCCCGGCAGAAGATCCTTCCAGGATCCTCGTGGTGGGAGCAGGTGTGGCAGGTCTTGAATTTGCCAGAGTCGCTGCCTCAAAGGGACACGATGTGACCATATGGGAGAAGTCCCTCCAGACAGGAGGCCAGGTGAACCTGGCGTCTGTTCCTGAGAGCAAGAGGACATTCTCGAAGATCATAGATTATCTCACAGACGCATGCCTGCAGGCCGGAGTGGGTCTGGCGATGGGCATGGAAGCATCCGCAGATGCGATCGCGGCGTCCCTGGAGGATGGAACATTCGACAAGGTCGTCATCGCAGCAGGTGCCGTGCCGATCACTCCGCATATCGATACAGAAGAAGGTGCAAATGTTGTGCAGGCCTGGGATGTACTGGCAGGAGATGCTGCTACCGGAAACAAGGTGGCTGTCATCGGCGGCGGCGCAGTCGGCGTAGAAACAGCAGTGCATCTTGCAAAGGAAGGCACTCTCACACCGGAGCAGTTCACGTTCCTCTATAAGAACCACGTGGAGAGCCCGGAATACCTGGAATCACTTTTGTACAAAGGGGTGAAGGATGTGAGTCTCCTCGAGATGACACCGAAGATCGGGAAGGATATCGGACCGACGACGAAGTGGATCGCCATGACGGATCTGAAGAAGCACGGTGTGAAGCAGCACAAGAATTCGAGGGTCCTCAGGATAACAGGTGAGGGCGTATATTATGAATTTATCGATCCGAAGGCAGAAAATCCGCAGCCGGAAGAAAGATTCCTTGAAGCGGATACCGTCGTGCTGGCGATAGGAGCGAAGCCGGAGGACGGTCTGTATGGCAAGCTTTCATCGAAGTATGAAGGCAGGATCTATAACATCGGTGACAGCAGCGGGATCGGCAAGGCGATCGATGCCATCGAGGCGGCATACAAGCTGGCAGCGGAGATCTAACGAAGGGATAGAAAGTGGGCGAAGAAATATCCGCCCACTTTTTTGTATGAACAAAAAAACATAAAATTGTTAGCACTCAGGGGTTGCGAGTGCTAACAAAGGGTGCTATAATAAAGTCGCAAAGGGGAGAGAAAGAAGAAACAAACAACAAACAACAAACAACAAACAACAAAGACAATAAATCATTTATATGAACAGGAGGAATGAATTATGTTGATGCCTAGTATTTTTGGAAGAGATCTTATTGATGAACTGTTAGAGCCTTTTATGTTCCAGACAAACAGTCTTGTGAGCACTAACGGAGCTATGAGAACTGATATAAAGGAACTGGAGACTGGTTATGAACTGGATATCGATCTTCCGGGCGTTGAGAAGGAGGGTGTAAGTGCAGAACTGGAAGATGGTTACCTCACCATCAAGGCAACTTCAGACAAGAGCAATGATCTGAAGGATGAAGAAGGTAAGTACATCAGAAGAGAGAGACATTACGGTACTTACAGCAGAAGCTTCTATGTAGGCGATCAGATCAAGGAAGAAGACATCCAGGCTAAGTTCGAGAACGGTATCCTGAAGATCGCTATCCCGAAGAAGGAAGCGCTGCCTGAACCGGAAACCAAGAAGACAATCACCATTGGTTAATCCATACATTCACACTTTACTCAAGATAGGAGGTCACGATCGTGGCCTCCTTTAAATTGCAAAAAAGGCTTCTTCAGGTCTTTATCAGGCACCGCCGGATGGGGTATAATCTATTTGAGGTGACTAGCTATGACAAAAAGAAAGAGACGAATACTGCTGGCAGCTATGCTGATCTTCGGATTCCTCGCATTGGAATTTCCGGGGATACTTGTCGTGTGCCAGGTGATTCGTCCGTTTATTTTCGGATTGCCTTTCCTGTATGGTTATATGCTCATCGGCTGGGTCTACATGTGCATCGTGCTGTTTATTGCATATCTCACAGGCTGGGGCAAATATTCGCTTAGAGAATATTTCAGATCGAAATCAAGGGTTTTTCGGGAGAAGTGACTGGTTGAATTTATAACCGACACCTCTGACGCTGACGATATAGCTGGGACTGTCATCGAACGGTTCCAGTTTTTTTCGTAGTGTGCTTATATATACCATTACTGTCTTCGGGTCGTTCTCCATGCAGCTTGTCTTCCAGACAGATTCAAAAATCTGGGAAGCCGGGAATACTTTGCGCGGATGCTCGAGGAGAAGCTTGAAGATGTCGAATTCCTTGACCGTCAGGTTCACCTGCTGGTCGCGCACATAGCATTCATGGGATTCAAAATCCACACGAAGCTCGCCAACTTCCGTGACAGGGGATGAGCCTTCGCTGTCGGAATGCATCATGCGCTGTCTTCTGAGGTGTGCCTTGACTCTTGCAATCAGTTCGCCTGGTGTGAAAGGTTTCGTCATGTAGTCATCGCCGCCTGCGGACAGTGCGATGATCTTATCGATCTCCTGGCTCTTGGCGCTGAGGAACAGGATCGGTGCATTTGTCTGCTTGCGGATCTCCAGAGACAGTGATGTGCCTTCAGTATCAGGAAGCATGACATCCAGAATGATAAGATCCGGATTTTCCCACTTGACGGATTCCATTGCCTCCGCACCGTCGAAGGCTGCCACAGGTGTGAATTTCTCTTTGGTCAGATAAGAACATATCAATTTATTGATGGCTCTATCATCATCAACTACGAGAATTTTTTCGTTAGCCATATCATTCCTCCTTGTAAAGTGGGATCGTGAATGTGAAAGTGGACCCGTATCCGTATTCACTTTCGACATAGATCTCTCCGCGATGAGCCTCGATGATCTCCTTGCTGAGAGTCAGTCCCAGTCCGTGTCCACTAGCGTCGACCTCTCTATTATACCCCACTCGATAAAATCTGTCGAATATATATGACATCTGGGCATCTTTGATGCCTACACCATGGTCTTTGACGGAGACCATGAAGAATTCCTCTCTGTCGTCTATGACGAGTTTCAGCTGCAGGAATCTGCTTTTGCCGGAATATTTGATGGCATTGCTTATGAGGTTTGAAATGACCTGATTGATTCTTTCGAGGTCGATAACGAGCCAGTAGCGACTCAGTTTCTTGATGTCGGCAGTAACGGATACGGTAAAGCCGGATCGTTCGGCATCAGGCACATTCCTGTTGATAAGGGCTTCGGCGACTTCGCCTGCCGTGAACATCTCGTAGTTGAAGGTTACCTGATTCGCATCGAATTTCGAAAGCTGGTCGAGGTCATCGATGAGCTTCTTCATGGTAAGTGTCTTCGAAAGGATGATGTCCATCGCTTCGGCCTTGTCGCTTTCGCTGTCCATGGTGCCATCCTGGATGGCTGTCAGGAATCCTGCGATGGAAGTGATAGGCGTCCTGAGCTCATGGGAAATGTAGGATAAAAGGATGTTCCTTCTTCTCGTATCATTCGCTCTTTCGACTTCGGCGGATTTCATATCCGTAACGTCTCTCATCGTGCCAACCATGAGATTCGATTCGCCATCTTTGTCTTTCGTGAAAGCATACTGGAATTCGCACCAGAATTTCGTCCCGGACTTGCGGTAGAGCTCGAGAGCCGGATATTCGTTTCTCTTGAGTCTGCCTTCGAACAGGTCGGCAACGTCTCCTGCAAAGGATTCGACGGTTATGTTCTGTATGAGACGCGGGTTCGTATAGAACTCGTTCGGCGAGTAACCCGTAAGATCTTTGACGGACGGCGACATATAGAGAAACATCGGTGATGGCTCGAGTCTGTAGCAGAACATTACGTCATGAGAATTCTCTACGATCGTGGAGTACATGTCGTTTGTCATATTGGACTGATATCTTATATACGAAGAGTAGATCGTAAGCGTGGTGAAGCATACGATGTAGCCGAGAATAACTTCGATGAGAAAGAAGTTCGATGATATGTCCAGGAACACCTCTCCGACCGAAAGCGCAGCCTTTGCACCTCCCCAGAAAAAGAAGAGCATGGAAGTGACGAGCCTGTACAGGAGATCCACATCCCACCTGGCGTACAGGTTACGGGCTGCAAAGAATGCGATGCCCAGCTGGAACACGGATATCGGCAGATAGAACGAAAGCAGGTCCACGTCATAGACGATGCAGATACCTGCAAAGAGTACCATATAAAGCGAGAATCTGTACCAGTAGCCGGGGATCTTGCGGTGGATCAGCAGGTATGTACCGAGCAGCAGCAGCAGCATATTGGTCATATCAAGCATTTTTCTTATCTGCAGGAAGAGGTTGTCATCCGTGACATAGTAAAAGTGCAACAGAAAAAGACTGAGGGCATAAGCTGTCCATGCAGCGCCCCAGAGTCTCATGAAGTTTTCGTGACCTCTTGCGAATACAAAAAAATGCAGAAGCGCAAAGATCATCATAAGTATTGAAAATGCAATGATACCGATACTGTTCATTTCCTATCTCCCTTGCGAACCATTATATCATATCCGAGGCTTTTGTGTTAGAATCATGGTATGGTTACGAATGCGATCAATTTGCTGCTGATATGTGCCTTTGCATTCATCCCGCTTCTTCTTGGAGAGAGAGCAAGGATGAGGTCAACAGGCAGCACAGAAGACTTTATCCTGCAGAGCAGGAGACTAAAACTTTTCCCTATGTACGCGACGGTATTCGCTACGTATATGAGTGCCTTTGCGTTCATGGGAGGCATAGGGTACTTTTTTGAGAATGGTCCGGTCTATATGACAACGATAGGCTGGGACATGCTTTTTGCTGTGCTCTTTATTATTCTGGGAAGGCGGATATGGCATTACGGCAGACGCAGCGGTTACATGACTGCAACGGATTTCTTTGACGGCATCTACAGCTCTGAAGTCCTGAATATCACCGTCACGATCATAACGATATTCTGTACCATGCTGTATCTTCAGGCGCAGATCGCTGGTGCGATCATACTGATCCAGGTCAGCACCCACGGCATGATATCCACATACGTGGGAGGAATCATATTCTTCGCCATCCTCGTTATCTATCTCTGGGAGGGCGGACTTCGCGCTGTTGCGATGACCGATATCTTTTATGGCGTCCTGATCGTAGTGGCAATGGTCAGCACAGGACTGTTTCTCATGCATACGGCAGGAGGCGTCGGCAAGGTGTTTCCGGAACTTATCTCTATGGATCCGGGATACGTTTCGATCTCAAGGGAAACGGGCAAGCAGCAGATACTCATGTGGATCTGCCTCTTCATCGTAGTCCCTCTCGGTGCCTTCATGGGACCGCAGATCTGGATCAGAAACTATGCCTCGGCAAGTTCCGGCAACTTTACTGTGCTCCCGCTGCTTCTGGGAGTCTCGTCCATAATCTGTGTGGGTACGCTCTGCTCCGGCAGCGCAAGTATCGTGCTGGCAGAGGACAAGAGCAATCCGCTGGAAGTAATACTGGGACTTCTGTCGGCCAACGCACATCCGCTGTTCTATGCCTTCGTGACGGCCGGGATCTTCGCCGCCATCTTTTCTACTGCAAATTCTCAGGTACATGCTCTGGCAGCGGTATACACCATAGACATCCACAAACGTTACTTCAATGATAAGCTGCCTGACAGACGCCTCGTATTTCTGGCAAAATGGGCGGTGCTCTTTGTTTCTGTGATTTCCTATATCCTGATGATCATGGTACCTCACAATCTCTTCGATCTTGCGGTACTAGGTATGGGAGGCATCGTTCAGCTCATCGTTCCCGTTATAGGTGCGATGTTCTGGAAGAGATCCTCTGCGAGAGCAGCCGAAGTCGGGATCCTGGCAGGGGAGGCACTGTTTGTGGGACTTCTGGTGCTCACTCACATGGATTACAGCATATGCGCGGTGGCGGCACTGATACTCAACAGTGCTTTGTTTGGCATACTGTCTCTTACCACGTTCCCGGAAGTTTCCGTATCTAGAAGGATAGAGTCGGCCAGACGAGATTACCAGAGCAGAGATTACTAAAATAGTTAAATTGACTGAAAATTAAATTTAATTAAACACAAATCTAAAGATATCCTAAAATTGGATAATAAACATATGAGATAATACTTTTATGCGCTAAAATCTATTTACGAAGTATTTGTGTTGTTTTTATTTTTATTATAAGGAAGGAGGACTTATATGATTATAGGAATGCCCGCAGCGACGTTCTTTGCAACATTGATCTGGCCGTTCGTATATATGGCTGCTGCAATCATTGACTATTTCATCATGAAGAAGCAGGACGAACAGATCGATGACACAGAATTCGAACAGAGCCTCGTAGGAAGAGCGGCTAAGGCACAGCACGAGGGAGGTGAAAACAAATGAGAGTAGAGGTAATCGTACTTATTTGTTATTTCGCCGGCATGATTGCCATGGGTCTTTACTGGAACAGAAGAGCTAAAAACTCTGAGGACTACATGGTAGGCGGAAGGTCAATGGGACCTCTCGTTACAGCACTTACACTGCAGACCACAGCAATGTCAGGTTACATGTTCATGGGTGGTCCTGCAGCATCAGCAACGCTTGGTTATTTCGCAGTATTCTATGCAGTAGGTGACGCTGGTGGTGGTTTGATCAACATCACTGTACTGGGTAGAAGAATGAGAAGACTTTCTCAGCTGCTGGACGCTATTTCACCAATTGAGTATCTGGAGAAGAGATACGAATCCATTCCTGTTAAGGTTCTCGGATGCGTGATCGGTGTATTCGGACTTTCAATGTACGTACTGGCTCAGTTCCTGGCAACAGGTAAGACGCTCGTATCACTGTTCGGATTCCCTCTCTCCGTTGGTCTCATCGTTGGTGTAACAGTTATCCTGTTCTACACATTCGTAGGCGGATACTTCGCAGTAGCTTGGACAGACGTAATCCAGGGATTCATCATGATCGGTTCCCTGATCATCATCTTCATTATGATGATGAGCCACTTCGGATGGTTCGCAGGACTCAATGCTGAGCTTGCTAAGCTGGATCCTACACTCCTGGGAGTATGGGGTAGAGGCAACATCTACGAAGGAGGCTACGGTGTACTTGCAGGTGCGATATTGATATATCTGGTAGGTTACATGGGACTGCCACACTCCGTAAACAAGCACATGGCTATGGAGAAACCTAAGGCAGCTAAGACATCCGTACTGTATGCTACGATCTGGACTCAGCTGTTCTGCTTCATCCCTTACTTCCTGGGAATGGGCGGCATGGTTCTGTTCTCCGGTGGCATAACTGCTAACATGGACAACATTGCTGCTGATGGAACTTATCCTGCTCTGCAGGCTGCAGGTCTGATCAACGGCGACATCGAGATGATCATTCCATCCCTGACTCAGATGATGTTCCCTGGCGTACTTACCGGTATCGTTCTGACAGCTATCATGTCAGCTATCATGTCAACTGTAGCAGCTCTGATGCTCCTGATCGCTACGATCGTATCCATCGACTTCTACAAGAGATGGCTCAGACCTGAGGCTTCAGATGCAAGAGTAGTATTCGTATCAAGAGGTACGATCATCGTAGTAGCTATCGTTGGTATCATCATCGCTATTACGAACCCACCTGGAATCTTCCAGCTGGTAATCGACAACTTCAGCTTCATGTCTTGCTGCTTCCTGCCTAGCTTCGTTTGCGCGATCTGGTGGAAGAAGGCAAACGCTACAGGTTCTGTAGCTTCCATGCTGGCTGCTGGTATCGTTGTTCAGATCTGGTCACACGGTGGACTGGATGTTGTAACTGGATGCCACCAGATGTTCGTAGGACTTATCGCAGGATGCCTGGCTATGTTCATCGGATCACATTTCGGTAAGCCGACAAGCCCTGAGATGTGCGAACTCATGGAGAGAGCTAAAGGTAAGAAGATCGACGTTTCCAAGGATGTACAGGTTGCTTCATCCAAGCACCTGAGCACTGAGACGAAGGCTATTTCACAGTTCGTATTCAACAGAAGATACGGTTCTGAGATGGCTTAATCTTGAAGAAACTTACTCAATTCTTATAAACACGTGCGGGATCGGATCTCCGATCCCGCACTTGACTATCACGACAAAAAACCCCACAATATAATTTGTGTGAAGACGTTGATCCCCGATAAATGGAGAAGAAAATGGCATTATTCAGAAAGAAAAAAAAGAGCAGTATCAATTCTGCTGCAGGTCAGGTAGCAACGAAGGAAGATCTCAGATTCAAAGATGACGCAGTATATCTCTACGATGATGAGATGACTCGTCTCGAAGAAAACGACGATCCCAGGATAACTATCAAGGTCCTTTCGGCCAGATACGATGCGAAAGAAGCACTCATGCTGCTTCTCCATACAGACCCGTCTCTTGATATCCAGGAAATAGAGGAATTCTATTATCCGTACGTTCGGTTCCGCTATCTCATCAGAGTTGGCAAGAAAACGAAACGTTTCGACAAGCTCAATAAGATCCTGGACTGTTCTGTGGACAGAGTAAGTGGTACGCCGTATGAAGCTTACGGAATTCCTGAATATGAAGAGACGGAAGTCTATAGAGAGGACATGCTGGATATACAGGTCCCACTCGTGGAATGTTATGATATCGCTCATGATTTTGCCATGAAACTATATATCAGCAAAGGCAAGCTCATGATGACTCCTGATTTCCAGATCATCGAGGAAGAAGAATTCTTCAAGAGATTCTTCGTCGTCAACTGTCTGGATCCTGCAGGACTGCCGTATGACATCCTGGTGGACGCCGTTGACGGCGGCATGACGATCCTCGACAGCGAACTCCATCTGGATCTCATCGAGAAGAGCAAGAACCTCCTGGGCGGCGATGACAACATTCTGGAAGACGGCGAAGTCATCGAAGGCGAAGTCCTCGAGGGCGAGGCTCTGGAAGACATCGAGATCCTGGAAGACCTGGAATCGATCGAGATCATCGGAGAGGAAGATCGTGTAGAAGAAGAATCGGAGGTCGAGGAAGAAGTCACATTCATCGACATCGAAGAGTACGAAACGAAGGAGTAGAGAGATGGATCTCGAGAAGACGATCAAGTCGTTAGAGAAGAAACTCTATAAGGTGTCAGTATTCGATAGTGCAAAGGATGCAGCGGACTATCTTGATTCGGAGATCGACGGTAAGGTAGTGGGTTTCGGAGACTCGCGGACCATGATCGATATGGAACTCTACGACAGGCTTTCTGCCCACAACACGGTCTATGACCCGTATCAGGGCAAAGACAACGATGAGTTTCTGGAGATCGCCAAGAAGACGCTGCTGACAGATGTCTTTCTCACATCCGTCAATGCCATGGCGGAGACCGGGGAGATGATCAACATCGACGGTACAGGAAATCGTGTTGCAGGTTCTCTGTTCTACCATGACAAAGTCTTTTTCATCGTAGGCACCAACAAAATCGAGCCCGATGCAGAGAAGGCACTGTGGCGTGCCCGCAACGTGGCAGCTCCAAAGAATTCACTCAAGTACGATCTGCCGACCCCGTGCGTCGCGCACTACAAGAAGACAGGAGAACTCAAGTGCTTCGACTGCCTCAGTCCTGAGCGCATCTGCAACGGGATCATCACTTATCACAGGAAGATGAACGACATCGATGAAGTAGAAGTCGTTCTGATCAAAGAAGAAATGGGATTTTAATAGAGACCGCAGTTCGCGGTCTCTATTATGTTAATTATGACTCTTTTTCTTGCGGGCTCTCTGCTTCTCACGCATCTTCGCTTCGATAGCAGCCGCTCTCTCTTCATCCTTCGTGCGCGCTTTGCGAAGGATCTCATCTACGTCAGCGCCGGCACCCGGTACAGGGACGTCTAGACGCTTACGACGCATGGCCTTGTAGAGGATCTCCTTAGCATGGAGAGATACGAATCTTGAGAAGTTTACCTTGTTGTAGAGGTCGATGAGGTTCGGTACACCCAGCATCCTCTTCACGTCGAAGGTCACATTCATCATCTTCGCGAAATCTATGACGTTCTCATCCGACAGTTCCT